>JAFTNX010000182.1 GCA_017451665.1 Oscillospiraceae bacterium
GCCATATTCTGATATAAGCTATTATTTTGAATAATGGTGTAGCAAAAAATCAATCGACATTTTAAATTATAATTTTAAAAAACAAGACGGAGTTTTCCGTCTGTTTTTGTATGGTGGTGAATTTATGATTATACGAGAAATCGAGAGGGAAGATTTTTCGGAGTTGTTTGAATTGTATACACATCTCCACGAAAAAACTATTCCACAGAATACTGACGACCTTGAAAAACTCATTGACGATATTATGAGTGATGAAAATTATCACATAATATTGTGCGAGGTTGACGGAAAAATTGTTTCTTCTGTTTCCTGTATTGTCATAAAAAATCTCACAAGAGGTTTAAGACCTTACGCTTTGGTGGAAAACGTAGTTACTGACGAAAAATACCGAGGCAGAGGTTATGCGTCTGCTTGTCTTGAATATGCCTATAATATTTCCAAAAACGCAGGCTGTTACAAGATTTTTCTTATGACAGGTTCAAAAAACGAAAGTACTTTGAATTTCTACAAGCGTGCAGGATATAATGATACTGACAAAACAGCTTTTATCAGATGGATTGAGTAAAGGGTGTGAAAAAATGAGCGAAAAGAAAAAAGTTCTTGTTGCAATGAGTGGGGGAGTTGACTCCTCTGTTGCAGTTAAAATTCTTCTTGAAGAGGGCTACGACGTTTCCGGGGCTACAATGAGTTTGTTTTCAAAGGACGAAATCGACGAAAACTGCGAGGCGTTAAGAGATGTTTCGGATGCACGCAAAGTAGCAGAAAAACTCGGTATTCCTTTTTATGTTTTTGATTTCAAGGAGGAATTCAAGCAAGAGGTTATCGACAAATTCATAGACACCTATCTTAATGGAAAAACCCCAAATCCTTGTATTTTCTGCAACAAAACGCTGAAATTCGGACGTTTTCTTGACAAGGCACTTGAAATGGGCTTTGACTATATCGCAACAGGCCACTATGTTATAAAAGAGTTTGACGTGAATAAAAATCGCTGGCTTTTAAAACGCTCACCTGATGCAAAAAAAGACCAGAGCTATGTGCTTTATGGACTTACACAGCATCAGCTTGCACACACGCTTTTCCCTTGTGGCACTCTCTCGAAGGAAGAAATCCGTCAGCTTGCTGAGGACAACAGCCTTGTGAATGCCGACAAGCCTGACAGCCAGGACATCTGCTTTATCCCTGACGGCGATTACGCAACTTTTATTGAAAACCGTATCGGAAAGACATTCCCGAAAGGCGATTTTGTCCTTACTGACGGAAAAATAATGGGCGGGCATAACGGTCACATTCGCTATACTATCGGTCAGCGAAAGGGACTTGGAGTTTCATACACCGAGCCACTTTTTGTTGTTAAAAAGGATATTCTCAATAACCAGATAATTCTCGGCACACAACAGCACCTTTTTTCTGACGGCTTGGTGGCTGACAATGTGAATTTCATTTCTTTTGATGAAAAGGATATAACAGGCCCTGTAAGAGTGCTTGCACAGACACGTTATCATCAGGAAGCCACACCTGCAACAGTTACTTGTATAGGTGACGGCAGGGTAGAGGTCGTTTTTGATAACCCAAAGCGTGCCATTTCACCAGGTCAGGCAGTAGTTTTCTACGACGGTGATTATGTTGTTGGTGGCGGGTGTATCTCGCATAGCGAGCTACGGGAGTAAATTTTCTTCGCTGACAATGTCAGCGATTTGTTGCACAAACCGAAAATTTCTCCCAGTTTGTTAAGAAATTCCCCAAAATGCTGTATCTCGCATAGCAAGCTACGGGAATAAATCTAATTTAAAATAATGCAATAAAAAAGCGTATGGAGTTTTAATTCACCATACGCTTGATTTTTTTTATTCGGTTTTGATGTAGAAAATCATAATTTCAATTGTTAATCTAAAACTTCTTCCCACAAAAGGACGTCGTCCCAGCCTGTTGTGTCAAATCCGTCACGGATACATTCGCTCCAGAATCTGAGCTTCTCAATAAGTGGACGACCTTCTGTAGCAGTAGGATTTTTTGTCATTGCAGCAGCCATAAGAGTTGCCCTGTACTCCATTGAGTTTGCACAGCCATAAGGCTCTGCAAAATACCCCTCAATATAGTATTCGTTATAAAGATATTCTATATCAGAATCGTTTCCTGATTCTGCATATTCATAACCCTCCGGATTAAATGACATCCACTTGTTTTCATCATAGAGAAAATCGTCATTTGCGTTATCCTTAAACTTCAGGTAATAATCAATAACGTGAGTAAATTCGTGATAGACTTCATATTCCATAATCCTGCCTGCACCGAAATATACGCCTATTGTATCAGGGTTTTCATAAACAAATGCAGCAGAGTCCATTGTTATACCCTCAGGAGAAATCAAATCGCTCAGAAGCTGAATTTCAATGTTCTCGATGTTTCCGTACTTAATCTGCTGGAAGAATCCCTCAGGGTATTTTGACATACAAGAGTTAAGCATTTCAATGTTATATAAAAGTATATCTTCGTCCAACAGATATTCAAAGTCGTAACCTGCGGCACCCAAATCACATTCTTCTTTAATCTTTATGTCAACGCCGTATTTCTTTTCCATGTCATTCACTTTTTCACGGATTTCAGCAGATACTTCAGCTACATATTCCTCTTCTTCGTAAACCTCTGAAACCATCAAATCGTCGCCGTCAACCTCAACCTTTGTGTCCCAGAAAATAAGTGAAGAGCCTTTATCAGAGTTAAGAGTAAAGAAATACCCGTCGTATTCTTCGCTGTAATAGATGTAATCTGTTGTGTAATATACGTCAATGTTGTCTTTGAATTTTGATATAAAAGTACCGTCAGGCTCATACATAGAAAGGTATGAATTATCCTCAAGGTCGTTTTGCGAAAGAATGATTCTTTCTGCATTTACAACAGTTCTTACATACGAAACAATGTCAAGAATTACTTTTTCCTCGCCGTTGTGATTTACATATATAGTGCTGTCATCACCTCTGCTGTAAACCATAAGGTTACCTGATTTGTTAAGGTAGTTGAAATCTTCAACAGGAGCTTTGGTTATGGAATTTGTTTCGCAGTCAAGGTAATAATGCTCATTCATATAGTTGTCGGTATTTGTATATGAATAGAAACAGTAGTCGTTATTTACGGTGTCAACATAAAGGCTTGTTGATTCTACCATGTATTCTTCTTTGTTGTTTTCAAAATCAAGCTTGAGAATACCCTTGTCATAAGCA
>JAFTNX010000183.1 GCA_017451665.1 Oscillospiraceae bacterium
GCATAAAATCCCTCCTTTTTTTGTTTTTCAATATTAATGACAGTTTAAATCTGAAAATGTGAGAAAAAATTTTCAAAAACTATTTTAATTATATAAAATACAGATGATATGTCAAGGAATTCTCTGTTTTTCTTGCAATAGTTTTTAAATTGTGTTATATTGAAAACAGGTTATTTTTATAAAAAGGGGGGCAACGCTTTGGATTTTAAGAACATTACCTTCAAAGGGAAATTCCGTGACTATCAGCAGAGAGTTATTGATAATTTTGACAAGCATATAAAAGACGGAAAAATAAATATCGTCGCAGCGCCCGGAAGTGGAAAAACCGTTTTAGGTCTTGAGCTTATCAGACGACTTAATTCACCTTGTATTGTCCTCTCTCCTACAACTGCTATCCGTCAGCAGTGGGGTGAGCGTTTTAAGGGAATGTTTTTAAGCGATGAAAATGATTTTTCAAAGTATTTCTCAAACGACCTGCACGACATAAAGCTATTGAACTCAATTACATATCAGGCACTTTATACTGCCGTTATGAAAATTTCAGAAAGCAGTGAGGACGAGGTTGACTGTTCGGATATAAACGTGCTTTCGGAGATGAAAAAGTACGGAATTAAGACAGTCTGCCTTGACGAGGCACATCATCTTAAAAATGAGTGGCAGAAATCCCTTGAAATGTTTATTTCACAGCTGGATAAAGATGTGAAGGTTATTGCCCTTACAGCAACACCGCCTTACGATTCAGAGGGGAATGAGTGGGAAAGATACTATAAAATATGTGGTGAGATTGATGAAGAAATTTTTGTGCATGATATTGTTGGACAGAATACTTTGTGCCCTCATCAGGACTATGTTTATTTTAATTTTCCTACAAAAGCTGAGCTTGGATTTATCGAAAGCTATAAATTGTCAGCAGAAAAGACCATTTCAGATGTAAAGGCTTTGCCTTTTACAGCAAAATTGTGCGAAAAAGTCAACAATACCACCGATTATGGCGTGCTTTTTTCAAATGTAAGGGAATATGTAGCTTTGCTTGTGTTGTTTTCTTACTACGGATTTGAGGTTAAAAAGAAGCTTATCCGTCAGCTGACAGTTAAAAAATCCCTGCCAAAATTCAGCTATGAATACGCTGAAATTGCAATTCAGTTTATGATTGACGGGGGGCTTATTTCAGAGGAAGAAAAAGAACAGCTTGTTGATGTGGTAAAAGAAAACGGGGTTTATCTTAAGAAAAAGGTTTCGCTTTTTATCAATGAAAAGCTGAGACGACAGCTGATTTCTTCTGTGGGTAAGCTTGAAAGCATAAAGGCGATTTCAAAAAGCGAAGTAAAAGCACTTGGGGAAGATTTGAGAATGCTTGTGCTTTGTGACTACATAAAAAAAGAAAGCCTCGCTAAGATTTCTTCAAACGAGGAATTTTCATCAGTTAATATTGTAAGTATTTTTGAAACTCTCCGACGTGAAAATCCCGATGTAAAAATCGGTGTTTTGTCGGGAACTCTTGTTATTCTTCCGGAGTCGGTTGACCTTAGTGACATAAAACACAAAAAGCAAAAAATCGAGGGTACAGGTTACTGTGTGGTTGACATAATTGGTGCAAATCACAAGGCTGTTGACTATGTGGGCAAGCTTTTTGAAAAGGGCGAAATCAAAATTTTAGTAGGCACAAAATCTCTTTTAGGGGAAGGCTGGGATTCGCCATGTATAAACTCGCTTATTCTTGCAAGCTTTGTAGGTAGCTTTGTGCTTTCAAATCAGATGCGTGGCAGAGCAATAAGAATTGACAAAAACAACCCTGATAAGGCTGCTGCGATATGGCATCTTGTAACTGTTGAGCCTGAATATATTTTCAAGGATAAAAAGCTGGAGCAGATTGCTGAACGCATAAAATACGACGAAAAACAGCTTGTTTCCTGCGACTATGAAATTTTAAAACGTCGATTTGACGCATTTATGGGCCCTCATTATGAAACAGGCGTTATTGAAAGTGGAATTGAAAGAATTACTGCCATAAAGCCACCTTTTGACAAAAAGGGGATTGAAAACATCAACGCACAGATGCTTTCCTTTGCGTCAGACAGGGGTAGTATTTCCGACAAGTGGAAGGGTGAGGTTTCTGACGGGAAGTTCAACGTTTGTGTTGAAAGTGAAATTCCAAAGGAAACAAGAATTCCACCATTTTTATTTTTGAATTTCGGACTTGTGGCGATAATTTCATTTGTCAGCGTTATTATTCTGAATTCTGTATATACGCCGATTTTAAAGAATAAAAAAGAGCTTGGGATTTTTGAATTGCTTGTGACGTTTACTGTTGCGATTGTATTTTTTAACGTCTTAAAGAAATTTGTCATTCACATAAACCCTGCGAGGTCCTTTAAGGCAATGGGAAAAGCTGTTTATAAAGCTCTTTGTGAATGTGATTTGATTTCACCATCTGCAAAGGTGGAAACTGTCAGTGACGAAATCAACAGTTATGTCTGTATTCACCTGAGAAACGCTACAATTTACGACCAGAATGTATTTAATACTGCAATAAAGGAAATGTTTTCGCCTATCGAAAATCCAAGATACATTATTATAAAGAAAAACATTTTTGACAAGTACAAATACAAGCTGTCCTTTGCCTGCCCGACGATTATCGGAAAGAAAAAGGAGTATGTTGACATTCTTGTGAAAAACCTCAAAAGTAGCTGTGGAAAATTTGACGCTGTCTATACTCACCGTGAAAACGGCAGAGAATTTATTCTCCGTTGCAGGCAGAATTCCTACATAACCTTTAACGAAAAGAAGATTGACCAGAAGTATAAAGTGTCAAGATTTAAGTGAAATTCGTAAGGCTTAAAACCTTTACATACAAAAAAAGCACCCGTAAAACGGTGCTTTTTTGCTGTATTTACGGGGATTTCTGTGTTTTTGCAAAATTCACAAATAACAAAGCAAAAGACTATTTAAATTTGTAGCAAGTTTTTGTTGACAAAAAGGGAGAATGGTGCTATAATAACTTTATCCCTTTAAAGCGTATATCACTTTAAAGTCTAAAATATTTACAGGAGTGATTAAAATGAACCTTAGAAAAGGTAACTTAATGAGTGTCAGAGACGACGTAAAGGTTCTTGACGCAACAATCAGAGACGGTGGTCTTTGTAACAATTTTGAATTTTCAGACGAGTTTGTAAAAGAGCTTTACAAAACAAATGTAAAGAGTGGAATAGATTATATGGAATTCGGCTATAAGGCAAGCACAAGTATGTTTGACGAAAAGGAATTCGGAAAGTGGAAATTCTGTAAGGAAGAGGATATTCGTGCTATCGTTGGCGACAACCCATCTGATATGAAGATTGCTGTTATGGCTGACGTGGGAAGATGCGATTACAAGACAGATTTTCTTCCAAAGAGCGAAAGCGTTATTGATATGGTAAGAGTAGCTTGCTACATTCACCAGATTCCTGCTGCAATCGATATGATTGAGCATTTCCACACACTTGGATACGAAACAACCTGCAACATCATGGCTGTTTCTCAGGCAACAACAGACCAGCTCAGTCAGGCGCTTGAAATGCTCAAGAATTCAAACGTTGACGTAATTTATCTTGTTGACAGCTACGGCTCACTTTTCCCTGAAAACGCTTGTGAATTGACACAGTTCTACCTTAATGCTGTTGAGGGAAGTGGCAAGAAGATTGGTTTCCACGCACACAACAACCAGAATCTCGCTTTTGCTAACACAATTGAAACTCTTTCATACGGTGTATCTTACCTTGACGCTACTGTTGAGGGTATGGGCAGAGGTGCCGGAAACTGTTCAGTTGAGCTTTTGCTTGGCTTCCTTAAAAATCCAAAGTACAATCTCTACCCACTTCTCAAGTTTATTGAAAAGTATATGAAGGCACTCAAGGATAACGGCGTTGTATGGGGCTACGGCTTACAGTACATGTTTACAGGCCACTTTAACCGTCACCCAAGAGAGGCTATTGACTTTACTAACAACAAGAGAGAGGATTTCTCGGAATTCTACAAGTCACTTCTTGATAACTATTGAAAGCCATTTGTCGATTACGACATATAAAGAATCCCCACAGATTAAGGTGGATAGTTATATAGAAGTATATTATATGAATTTATCGGGGAGAAACCTTTCTGAAGAAAGGTTGTCCCCCGAACCCCCTTCCAAAGACTTTTAACGTAAAATCCCATATAGGGTTTGAACCCTATATGGGATTTTAAATTGAAAGTTTTAGGA
>JAFTNX010000184.1 GCA_017451665.1 Oscillospiraceae bacterium
GAAAGCTTTTTAGCGTCGTCCTCGTGAATATAAACTTCACAATCAGTCATCTTCTTAATTTGTGCAGCAGCGCCTATATGGTCACAATGTCCGTGTGTGAGGAGAATTTTTTTGATGTTGCAGTTATTCTTTTTTGCCACATCAACAATATATTCAGCCTCATCAGGTGCGTCAACAAGCACAGCATTATTATTTTCGCTTACAACCAGATAGCATTTTGTTCCAAAAACGCTTATTGGTCCTATTGGAATAATTTTCATAGTATTCTCCATCACTTACCTGTTCGGTCAACAGAAATAACCGAATTTATCTTTTTGAGTTTATTCATTACGCCATTGAGTTGTTCAACGCCTGCTATACTGATAGTAACCATAATATTAGCGTTTCCGTTTTTAAGCTCACGGGCAGTCAATTCATTTGTAGGAATTCTTATTTCTGCAAGAGTTGTAGAAATATCAGCAAGAAGTCCTATTCTGTTATGGGCAACTATATCAATTGTAACCTTAAAGTAGTTTGTCTTTGTCTGTTCAGCCCAGTGAACGCCTATCCATCTTGCAGCGTCATCAGGGTTTCTTGAAGAATTAAGGTAGTTCGGGCAGTCGGTTTTATGAATTGAAACACCGTGTCCTCTTGTAATAAAGCCGATAATATCGTCACCAGGAAGTGGATTACAGCACTGTGAGAATTTAACAACACAGTTTCCGATATCGTCAACGATAACGCCCGACTCGGTTTTAACATGCTTTACAGTATGCTGTGATTCCTGCTTTTCCTTAATATACTTCTTTGTATACTCGTCTTTAAGTCGTGGAAGAATTTTTGAAAGTGCAATACCACCGTAGCCGATAGCTGCAAAGAAGTCGTCAAGTGTATCACAGTTATGTCTGCGCATATCCATAGCAAGGAATTTATCCAAATCCTCTTCAGGAACACGGATAAGATTTCTTCTGAATTCTCTTTCAAGTTCGTTTTTACCTTCAAAGATATTTTCTTCTCGTCTTTCCTTTTTAAACCATGAACGGATTTTGGATTTAGCTTCACTTGTTTTACAGATATTAAGCCATGAACGGCTTGGGCCGTGTCCCACAACAGAGGTTGTAAGGATTTCGATAATTTCGCCTGTTTTAATCTGATAGTCATAAGAAACCATCTTTTTATCAACCTTAGCGCCACACATTTTATGTCCTACCTGAGTATGGATAGCGTAAGCAAAGTCGATAACTGTTGCCCCCACAGGGAGAGTAATCATATCCCCTTTTGGTGTAAATGCAAATACGTCTTCAGGAGCAAGGTCAGATTTGATTGTTCTTACAATTTCCTCAGCGTCGTCGGATTCCAGCTGGGATTCGATAATATGTCTAATCCACGCAAGTCTGTTATCGTCCTTATCTCTTCCCTTGATACCCTCTTTATATTTCCAGTGGGCAGCGATACCATATTCAGCTGTCTGGTGCATTTCCCAAGTTCTAATCTGAACTTCAAAAGGGAGACCTTCTCTGCCGATAACGGTAGTATGAAGTGACTGATACATATTTGCCTTAGGAGTAGAAATATAATCCTTAAATCTATTAGGAATAGGCTTGAACATATCGTGGATAATTCCAAGAACGTTATAACATTCAGTAACTGTATTAACGATAACTCTTACTGCATATCTGTCATAAATCTGGTCAATTTCTTTTCCGTCACGATAAACCTTTTTATAAATTCCGTAGTTACTTTTTACTCGTCCGTCAACCTGTGGGAGCTTATCAAAGTCCTCAGAAAGTCTTGCACGGATTTTTTCCTTGATATTTTCAACAAAGCGTTCTCTTGCGTCCTTACGCATATTCATCTGCTGTTCGATTTCCTCATAAGCATAAGGGTCAAGGTTTTTAAATGAAAGCTCTTCAAGCTCCTCCTTGATTGAGCTGATTCCAAGTCTATGGGCAATAGGCGCATAGATATTCATTGTTTCAAGTGAAACATTACGCTTTTTGGTATCATTACAAAAACCGAGAGTACGCATATTATGAAGTCTGTCGCAAAGCTTGATAATAATAACTCTTATATCCTCTGCCATTGCAAGAATAATTTTTCTGATATTTTCAGCCTTTTGTTCTTCCTTTGAGTTTGTAGGAATATTTTTGAGCTTTGTAACACCATTTACAAGCATAGCAACATCCCCACCGAATTCCTTACGGATTTCGTCAAGGGTACAGTCGGTATCTTCAACAACGTCGTGAAGAAGTGCAGCACAGATAGTATCTGTATCCATTCCAAGCTCAAGAAGAATATAGGCAACAGAAACAGGGTGAGTTATATAAGGCTCACCTGATTCTCTCTTCTGTTCGTGATGGAATTTCTCTGCTTTTTCATAAGCAAGCACGATTTTACTGAGGTCGTACTGTTTTTCTCCATCAATGATTTTCTGAATAAGAGCGTCAATTGTATACACGGTATTATTGTCCATAACGCTTTGCTCCTTTGATTAGTTTTGCATATCAAGTAATTTTTTATAAAGTCCTGAATCGTTAATATCCTTTCTCGCTGTAACCTTTGTGACAGACACAGTTTTTGAAACAGGATTATTTTCCACAAGACCGACTTCATTGAAAATATCAACACAAAGTCGCATCTTACAGTAATTCATTTTATTTCCCACACGCATAAAAAGATTATCGTATGTAATTGATGTAAACTGTGAAATGAATTTATAAAGTGAAACAAGCTCTTCTCTTGAAGGAACTATTTTACTTATAAAATTAGGTGGAAGCTGTTCACCGAGATTAAAGCTTTCATAACAAGCCTTAGCTGCAAAATAAGGCTCCTGCTTTGTACCGGTCAGTCTGTAATCCATAATTTTTATAGAAACTGTCTTCTGATTATTATAGTTATTTATTTCAACTGTCACAAGCAGGTCACAGTTTTCACCTGTTTTTACAAACACATCTTCCGGTGAAGTACCAAAAAGAAGTGCCGAAAATCTCACACCGTCATACTCAAAATCAAGTCGTGAATGTTTTCCCTTTGCAAGAGGTGTGATTTTTGAAAGTCTTGCACCAAGCACTGCAAAAACAGGGCGTGGATTTCCCTCACCAAAAGGTTCAAGAAGACTTAAAGATTCAACAGATTTAACATTCATATCCCTGCCCCTCAAAACCTTATCGGCAGTTATTGAAAGAGGTGGCATTGACGGATTATTGAGTGCTGCATATTTCTGTACACGACGGCAGAATTCAGGAATATTCTTTTCATCAAGAGAAAGTCCCCCTGCACACTCATGTCCTCCGAATTTTACAAGCAGGTCCTCGCAATAAGTAAGGCACTTATGAATATGAAATCCCGGAATACTTCTTGCTGAGCCTCTTGCCTCGCCGTTTTCATCAACAGAAAGGATAATATTAGGTTTTCCGTAAAGCTCAACAAGCTTTGCAGAAACTATACCGATAACGCCGTGATGCCAGCCCTTGCCACAGATAACAAGCACTCTCTGGTTAAGCTCCTGTGGGTTTTGAGAAATATAGGCGATAATACTTTCTAAAATCTGTGTCTCGGTTTCCTTACGTTTATTATTAAGGTCAATCATTCTGTCAACCTGTACTTCGCTGTCCTCACCCTCTTCAAGAAGTGCCTTAACTGCACAGATAGGTGAGCCGAAACGACCTGCTGCGTTTATTCTCGGAGCAATTCCGAAAGCGATTGATGTGGAATTTATATTTTCCCTGTCAACACCACATTTATCAAGAAGATAATTAAGTCCTGTGTTTTCGCTGTTTTTAATAAGTTCAAGTCCTGCTGAAACTATTGTACGGTTTTCTCCTTCAAGTCTTACGATATCAGCAATCGTACCGATAGCCACAAGGTCAGCATACTGTTCAAGCACCATATCATAGTTTCCGTCATCAAGGGCTGCACAGAGTTTTAAAGCAACTCCTACCCCTGCAAGGCACTTAAAAGTTGATGGGCAGTCATTTCTATGAGGGTCAACGATTGCCTCAGCCCTTGGAAGAGTAGCAGGTGGCTGGTGGTGGTCGGTAACAACAAGCTTCATTCCAAGCTCATATATATATTCAGCCTCATCAATTGCAGACACGCCATTGTCAACAGTTACAATAAGTGATACTCCCTGCTCCGAAAGCATTTTTACAGCGTTTTTATTAAGTCCGTAACCGTCCTCACGTTCAGGGATATAATACATCACGTTAGCACCCATAGACTCAAGATAGTTATACAAAACAACAGTAGAAGTTACACCATCGCAGTCGTAGTCACCATATACGCATATAAGTTCAAAGTTTTCTATTGCCACGTTTATTGTTTCAACAGCCTTGTCCATATCCTTGATTTCAAAAGGGTCAGAAAGCTCTCCACCATTAAAAAACTCCGACAGAGTGTCAATATCATTAACACCTCTTGAGGACATAACCTCTGCTGTGAGCATAGAAAGGTCTGTACTGTTTACAATATTCATAACTGCCTTTTCGTCAGGCTTGTTTATTATCCAGCGCTTCATAAAAAATTCCTTTATATTATAGTATTACTTATTTTTTCTTAAAAACATAAACACACTTTAATTATACCACAAAAGCAGTAAAATTTCAAGTATTTTAGAAGCCTCAGAAAGTCTCAAAAAAACGCTTTAAAAATTAACAAAGTATTCACAAAATGAGTATTCGGGAGTATTTTGGAGAAAAACAGAGCATTTCGGAGGTGCTTGGGGTTTTAAGCGGGCTCGCAAGGGCTAAAAAGGGGGTGATTTGGTAATATTGAGGGGTAAAAACTTTAAAATCCGTCGAATTTGGTGTTTTTTGAGGATAATTTGGTAAAATTCGTGGTTGAATTTTTTACAAAACTATGTTAATATAATATCACAGGCAAAAAACAACGTTCGGTACCGGACGAAGTTTTTTACCCGATATATTTCTGAAAGGAGATACATAATAATGTTTTGGAGTATTACCTGGGCTGTTTTCTTTGTAGTTTTCGTAATTGTAGAGATTTCAACTTTTGAGCTTGTATCAATCTGGCTTGCAGTTGGTTCACTTGGTGCGATGTTTATGAGTATCTTTGACCTTCCATTGTGGTCACAGCTTCTTGTATTTATCGTTGCATCACTTGTACTTATTCTTGCTACAAGACCTATTGTTAAAAAGCTTCTCAAGGATGTCAAGCCTACAAACGCAGAACTGGACATTGGAAAGACTGCAACAGTTGTTGAAGAAATCAACAACAAGGCAGGAAAAGGCAGAGTTAACCTTAATGGTGTATTCTGGGCAGCAAGAACTGTTGACAACGAAATCATTCCTGAAGGCACTATTGTAGTGATTAAGGAAATTGATGGCGCAAAGCTTATCGTTGACAACGACAAAGACTAGTTTTATGTAAAAAAGTCGCAAGACTTAAAATAATTTTTTGGAGGTAAATTATGGGACCATATATTATTCTCGGTATTTTAATCTTTCTTGTAGTTGTAATTATCAACTGCATCAAGGTTGTTCCACAGGCTTATGTTTATGTTATTGAACGTTTCGGAGCATTTCATGCTGCTTGGGGCACAGGACTTCACTTCAAGCTTCCATTCATTGATACAATCGCTAAGAAGGTATCAATCAAGGAACAGGTTGTTGACTTTAAGCCACAGCCAGTTATCACAAAGGATAACGTTACTATGCAGATTGACACAGTAGTATTCTTCCAGATTACTGACGCTAAGCAGTTTGCATACGGTGTTGAAAGACCACTTTCAGCTATTGAAAATCTTACTGCTACAACACTTCGTAACATCATCGGTGACCTTGAACTTGAAGCTACACTTACTTCAAGAGACTACATCAACACTAAGATTACTGCTATCCTTGACGAAGCAACAGACCGTTGGGGTATCAAGGTACAGAGAGTAGAGCTTAAGAACATTCTTCCACCACCTGAAATTCAGGATTCAATGGAAAAGCAGATGAAGGCTGACCGTGAAAGACGTGAAAAGGTAATTCAGGCTGAAGCTGAAAAGAAGTCACAGGTTCTCGTTGCAGAAGGTGAAAAGGCTTCTAAGATTCTTAAGGCAGAAGCTGACAAGCAGTCAGAAATTCTCCGTGCTGAAGCTGAACGTGAAGCTATGATTCTCCGTGCTGACGCTGTAAGAGAACAGAAAATCCGTGAGGCTAAGGGTGAATCTGAAGCTATCACACTCGTACAGACAGCTCTTGCTGAAAGTATCGTAAAGCTCAACGAAGCTAACCCTAACCAGAACGTTATCGCTCTCAAGAGCCTTGAAGCGTTCACAGCTGCTGCTGATGGTAAGGCTACTAAGATTATTATTCCAAGTGAAATTCAGGGACTTGCAGGTCTTGCTACAAGCCTTAAGACACTCACAGAAGAAACTAAGTAAAATTATAAATTCACAATCAAAGCACGGCTTATGTCGTGCTTTTTTGTATGCAAAAAAAGACTACCCTTTTAAAAGGATAGTCTTATTTTTTAAATTTCGTTACGGTTTTCAAGTGCCTTAAAGAGAGTAACCTCGTCAGCATACTCTAAAATTCCACCGATTGGCAGACCAAAGGCAAGTCTTGTAACTTTTATTCCAAGTGGTTTTAAAAGCTTTGAGATATACATAGCAGTAGCCTCCCCTTCAACTGTCGGGTTGGTAGCCATAATAACCTCCTTCACCTGTGAATTATTCACCCTCTGCAAAAGCTCTTTAATTCTCAGCTTATCAGGTGTAACATTATCAATAGGTGAAATAAGTCCGTGCAGAACGTGATAAACGCCCTTATATTCTCTTGTTCTTTCAAAAGCAGAAACATCCTTTGGGCTTTCAACCACACAGATAGTTTCCCCGTCACGTCTGTCGTCTTCACATATAGGACAAAGCTCTTTATCAGTCAAATTCTGACAAACCTTACAGCAATGCACTGTTGTATGCGCCTTGACAATTGCATCAGCAAAAGCCTTTGCGTCAGCCTCTGTCATTGACATTACAAAATACGCAAGTCGCTGTGCAGTTTTCATACCTATGCCGGGAAGCTTTGCAAAATGCTCTGCAAGCTCCACAAGTGGCAATGCATTTGATTCAGCCATAGCTTAGAAAAGTCCAGGGAATGAAACGCCACCGGTTACCTTTGACATTTCAGCTTCGCTTGTTTCGTCAAGAGTCTTAACAGCCTCATTGAATGCGCTCATAATGAGGTCCTGAAGCATTTCAACGTCCTCTGGGTCAACAACCTCAGGCTTGATTTTAAGGTCAAGAACGTTTCTCTTTCCGTTAATTTTAATTTCAACAGCTCCGCCACCAACAGAAGCAGTAAATTCTCTCTGTTCAAGGTCAGCCTGAAGTGCAGTAATATCTTCCTGCATCTTCTGAGCCTGCTTAATCATCTGATTCATGTTTGATGGGCCTTTACCCATACCAGCTGGTAATCTTGCTTTCATAATAAAAATCTCCTTAAATTTTAATTTCCTATTTTATATCAACCACGATATCAGCATCTTTTGCTCTCTGTATCAGCTTATTGATAGGATTATCCTTATCGTCAGGTGAAACATTTTTAGCAGATTTAACTCTGATAGCGTAAGTCTTTCCGTTATAATTTCTAAGCTCGTCCTGAATAACCTTAGCAGCATCAGACTCCTTAAAAAGCTTTAAGAAAAAGTCATTATCAACGATAATAAAGAACACGTTTTCGTATTCAAAGGCTGTTGAATCAGCCAGAAAGCCTCCGACCTGCGGGTTTGAAACCATTACCCTATCAACGATTTCGCTCCAGTCGGTAACAGGTCTAAGCTGTTCCTGTTTAATCTTTGAAGTATCAACAACCGGTTCAGGAATAGGTGCCTGCTGTTTTGGAACAAGTGGCTCGTCAATCTTTGGTGAAGATTTAACGCTGACGCCGTTTGCAAGTGCCTCTTCAAGTTTATAAATACGATTTTCAAGTCGTTTTATAGCTTCGTTATCAACAGCACCATTCTTTGCAGGTGCAGAAAATCTGCTTTCGTCGCTACAAAGTTTAACGATACACATTTCGATTTCAACACGCTTGGAATTAGCTCTTGGAAGTCTTTCGTTACATTCCTTGATGATTTCAAGCTTTGAAAGAATAGTAGCAAGGTCCATTCCGTCAGAAATTTCTCTCAGCTGTGGAATTTCATCAGGCAGGCAGGAAAGAAGTTCGTCCTTCCCTGAAACAGCTTTGACAAGCATCATATCTCTTATAAGTGTCAGAAGTTCAACACAAAGCTGTTGCATATCCTTTGACATATCATAAAGTTTATCAACAATACCGATAGCGTCGGCAGGGTTATTATCCCTTACGCACTTTAAGATTTCAAAAAGGTAATCTCCGTTTGCAATTCCTGCAGCTGAAGAAACTGTTTCCACATCGATATTCCCCGAAAAAGCAGCACACTGGTCAAGAAGTGAAAGTGCATCTCGCATTCCACCTTCTGAAAGTTTAGCCACAAGAGATGCA
>JAFTNX010000185.1 GCA_017451665.1 Oscillospiraceae bacterium
CTATTGATATTTTATTCAATAAGTATACGCATGTCAATATAGGATTTATGGGCTTACCTGATTACTGGAAAGAATTGTTAGAGTGTGAAAAAGTTTTAGTAGCTGTTAATTAGTGGCATATAATTAATCAGTACGTGTTTTCGGATGCGTACCTGAAGGAGTCGGTACATACCGCCTCTTTCTTTTTTATACACGCTTTTTAGTGCGACATTACTGCGACATAAAGAACAATTTAATTCGATTTATTTCAAACTGTTGTTTTTAGAAAACAGCGTAAAATCGGCACTTTTGCTTTATTTGATGCTTATTTACAAGTGTATTGTTTACGTTTGAGGGGCGTGTGTCTTCGACGTATGGGTTCAAGTCCCATTTGCCGCACCAAACAAAAAAGGAT
The DNA here is from genome assembly GCA_017451665.1 of Oscillospiraceae bacterium. Taxonomy (GTDB): domain Bacteria; phylum Bacillota; class Clostridia; order Oscillospirales; family Ruminococcaceae; genus JAAZZIT01. Next base: position 395 of record JAFTNX010000185.1, read on the forward strand.
ACCATTAGGTATCTTTTTTTGTTTTATACTGACTATCGACGAAGAACCGAAAATCCGTCAGGATTTTCTCGTTTTGCGGTAACAAATGAGAAAATCACAGCAGACAAAAAGACGCAAAACAGTTCAAAGAGTCCCATTTGCCGCACCACTCGTAAAATCGGGGTTTGAGCGATACTCAAGCCCCGATATTTTTTATACTGCGACATCTACTGCGACATCTGTACCGAAAAGCACGATTTTGCAAAACAAAATAACAGATGCAAAGCAGTTCAAACTGTCAGATTTGCGACTCCTGTAAAAGCTTAATCAAAAGACACCTTATGGTGTCTTTTTTTGATATGCTGGGAATGATGTTTAATATTTTTATATAAATGTCCTTAAAAACCCACTAAAACGTTTGAAATTAGTTTAATAAATTAACTGCAAAAACACTAAAATATTCCTATAAACCCCTTGTAATTGTGAATATATTATGATATACTGATAGAGTATAGGTAATTGTCGGTTGATAATTGGGGATATTACGACAATTCGAGGGGAGAAGAATATGAAAAAATTAAAATTCACAACCAGAGCAACAAGTATTTTTGTTGTATTGCTCTTGCTTGTGCAGATTGTTTCGCAGGGGCTATTTTTTTCAGAACCAATTGTTGCGAATGCTGCCGAGACAGAGCTGATTAAGGCGACTGAGCCTTTTGCAGTTGATTATGACCCTAACGACGGCATAATCAAGTACGGACATTCGGGGGAAATCGGAATGAGTCCAAAGAACGACCTGGATGTTCCTTATGAGGAGGACTCAAAGACGGTATTTTTTCCGTCGCAGGTAGCAGAGTCGGTTGACGAAAACGGAAACCTGCTTTTTCCTGACTATGACCCGAGTGACCCGTATTATGATTATACGGATATGTTCAACAAGGCTCTGGAAATTGCCAGAAAAAGAGATAATGCTGACGTTTTTGTAGAAGACGGTGTGTATTATTTTGAAAAATCCGTGTATCTTTTCGGATACACAAAAATCAATGCAAATGCAGGTAAGGTAGCGTTTGTTATAAAGCCTTACTTTAAGGATATCGACGGAAATGATGTTGAAGTAAGTGGATTTTTTACAAATGCAAATCTTGACGAAACATATTCGTGGTATTTTTCAAGCATCAATGACATTACTTTTGTAGTGGAAGATACACATGAAACCTTTAAGCCTACAAGCTCAGTAGATACAATTCTTGATAATCTTTGTAGTGATGATATACAGCCTGTTGATAATTACAGCCTGTTTTACAGAATTGTCACAAAGTATGCAGGTATCCATAACCTTGCAGTTTCAGGTTTTGAATGCTTTATGCGATGGACAAGAATTGATATGCTCACCCGTGTTACAAATTGTACGGTAGGTCCTACAAAGTATGTATACTGGGGTGTAGATACCAACGACGCATTTTTTTATGACAACTATTATTACGGTGGATATTATACTGATTCTGACGGGTTGAGTCAGCTTCCTGTATTCCAGATTACATTTAATATGGGAACAACTGTGTTTGCAAATTCCTATATCGGAAACTACTATTTCTCACGAAACGGCGCAGGCTGTTGGTGTCCTCATACAACATATTCAAATATTACATTTGAACGTGTGTATAACTTTGTAATGGATACAACTACTGAAGCCTCATCATCTGTAAGTGGATGCTATTTCAAGGACTGTGCTTATAATGACATAGCAAAGTATTTTGAGGATATGGGAATACCTGCTTTTGATTTCTGGGACAGAACCTGGAGTAGCGAAGAAAACAGATTTATTTATCACAGCAAGGGGTATATAATCCGTGATACTATAACCGGTAATAAGCTTGATTCTGCAAATCACTCACACGGTCAGTATATAAGCCTTATTCAGCTTCACAGTGGTGTTGCATTTACACAGAATAAAATTGAGTGTGACTCGCTTGAATGGACAACACTTGTAAGACTTACAGACTCTGAATGGACTTCAAGATATGATGCAAGACGAAACGCAAATAATCTGTATTTTTCTGATAACGCCTTTAAAATCAATGACTGGGAATATGAAAACCTGATGATTGATGACTGGAAGGGTGGAAAGCCTTATACTGAAGGCTGGTATGATAAAACTATTATAGAATGGGGCGAAAGAGGTTGGAATAATGCCGACGGCACACCTGCTATGGGATATGTGGGCGTTGAAGGCCCTGACCACATAAGCTGGCTTGACGAGGGTGTTTACGTTTCACCGACTCTCGGAAGATATATCGACCTTTCTGCTTTTGTTTATACAAACAAGCCGACAGCCGGATACGCAAAGCTTGGTGAAGTCGGTGCTGACGAAGAACAGCTTGAAGCTATGGGTATCGAGGACAGATACTACCAAGAGCTTAACAGTGGAAACTATGAGATTGTAAGCTTTAAGGAGGATTTCGGAGGTTTTGACTGGAACTTCTCGTCAAATCACGAAAAGCTTCAGGAAGCCTTTGACTATGTTGCAACTCACGACGCAATTCTCTATATCGAAGAGGGGACTTATCGTACAGACAAACCGATTGTACTTCGTGGTGGTGCTACATACAGAATTATTTCAAAGGGAACAATTGAAGCGAATAAAACTGCTGAAATCAAAGGAAACGGCGTTTTTGTAATGAGTGGCGATGACAATGCCCCTATCGACGGTTATTTCTATGGTGTCAGCGCAGGTATGAACGGCGCAGATACAAGCGCATTCTATAACGTAAATTTTGAGAATTTCTTTATTCAGTTTGGTTCAGTACAGCGTGGAGTAGGCTGTTTTACAAACTGTAATATAAAGGATTGTGTGTTTGCCGGTGGTACTGTTCAGTATTGTAATTATGGATTTTTCTATAAGACAGTTACAGACAATCTTCTCCTTAAATATGTATATGGTACTGCAAGTACAGGCGTTGAAGGCGAAGACGGAATTACTCCGGGAGATATAAACTATAAATTCTTTATCAGTAATTCGGATTTTACAAATTCAACATGGAGAGGCTGCTGGCTTGAATTCGGTCAGTTCTCAAATGGTAAGAAATTATCAGGTAAGGGCAACAGCCTTTACAGAGGAAATATCATAGATTATAGCTTTAATTACAGCTTCGGAAGAAATGACGTGGTTTGTGGAAACACAATGACAAGAGCAGGTTATGGCAGTATTACAAACCATATGCTGAATTCAAATTTCCCGATTGACCTGCCTGACGCATTGACAAATAAGCCTATGGTTATGTTCCACGTCAGTGACGGATTAAGACTTATAGGAAATACCGATATCGGTACTATGAGTAATGAATGTCACTTTGTTGAGTTTGACAGCCCTACAATCAGATACAAGGATTCAGACGGAAACGAGGTAGTTTCTATTTCTGATGTTAGAATTGCAGGAAACCTTGTGTATACTACCTATCGTGGTGATTATAAGATAAATTATCCGATTACTCCATACGGTAAAGCAGACAACATTGTTCTTGAAAACTGTAAAAACAACTCTATAAATCTTCATACATTCTATTTTATTGACCAGGTAGACAATCCTGAAACTACTGACATTGACGAAACTTTAACTGTTACTAAGGAGCAGGTAAGAGGCTGGTCAATTCCAAAAACAATCACTTACGTTAACGGCGAAAGACTTGTTGTTGATTATCCTGTAAATAATACACCTGAAAATCTTACAGAGATTAAAACAAGTCAGCCTGCGCAGGATAAGATTTTTGATGTACCTAACAAGTGGCTTAATCAGGAAAATGACACAGAGTATATTCTCTTTGACTTTAAGGACAGAAGCGACGCAGAGCTTTCAGAACTTAAAAAACAGTTTGTTGATTTTATAGACAGAGATACAATAATGAATTATATAAGGTCTGATGATAACAAGGCTGTTTTTGAAAACTCATCAGAAAAACTGCCATTTACATACGACGACATTAAAAATCTTTCTGAAACTGCAAAGAACAACATTCTTATGCAGACATTAAAGTATGATGTGACAGATGCTCCTGACGGTGAAAATTCGTTCTTTATCGATTCATCAAGAGATGTGACTGACGGACGAGGAAATAACAATAATGCCGGAAACAGCAACAACCCGACCTATGCTGTTGTTTTCAGAGATGATGAGCTTATGGGTGATAATCTTACATCAGTAACAGGCTCATACTTCCAGGATATGTATCTTTCTTATGCGTGGATGGGCCACAGAATGACAGTGCTTATTTATGCAGAAGATGATGATTATTACTATGGCGTAGGTATAGGTTATAACGAATCACCAAGAGGTTGTATGTATGCTGAATACAAGATAGAAAAGAACTATCTTGAAAGATTAGGGAAATTCGGAGAAGTACATCACCAGACAGGTGCATGGTCAGGAACAAAATACGGAATGACAAACTACGACCCGTATGCTGACATTGTTTGCCCTGATAATGGTGGTCAGGACAGATATATTTATGCTGACTTTACAACTACCAAAATTTTTGGTGAAGGCCATATCGAAAACTTTGATTCTACAAATATAGGTGTTGATTTCACAGTAGAATACAACGATACCTATGAAACTGTTTCTGTTTATGCTACTCTTAATTTTGAGGAAATCGGCACTGATAATTCTCATAATCCGGGACTTGTTGCAACTACAAGAAAAATCTGGATAGGCACTTTTGATATTGCAGATAAGGATAAGATTTTTGGAATCTGGGGTGGCGACAAGGCGTGGATTGAAAGCGTTCAGTTTGAATGCGAAGTAGATGAGCCTTCACAGTGCAACCACAGCTTTGAAACAGTAACTACAAGAGAAGGTCACTGCACAAAGGAAGCTGTTGTAAGACATACCTGTAAACTTTGTGGTTACCAGTACGAAGAACATAAGAAAGCACCTAATCATAATTTCTATGATGTGGTAAGACTATCTGACAATATGACAATCCGTACTTGTAGTGAATGTGGTTTTAAGTATTCAACAGATGAACCACCTATAAAGGTTTGTAAGCATACTGACTGTACAGAAACTCTTATTGAGGGTAACGATTGCTTAGGTAAGATTATTGAGCTTAGCTGTAATATCTGTAATGACCATACAGAGGTTAAAAATGTTGAACCACTTGGCCATGACTATGAAATTACCGTACATGAGCCTACACTTGACGAGGAAGGCTATACTGAGCATATCTGTTCAAGATGTAATGATAGCTATAAGGACGGCTTTACTTCAAAGCTTGAAGTTTCAGCACCGGCAGATTTTAAGGTAGCTGAAAAAACCACTTCAACTGTAAAACTCAGCTGGAAAAAATCAGCAAACGCTGACGGATATATTATTGAGCAGTATAATGCAGGAAAGGCAAGAAATGCTGACTGGGTATTGGTTAAGGTAATTGCAGATGCTGATGAAACTGAATTTATAATTGACGGTCTTGAAAGCGAAACAGAGTACAGCTTCAGAATAAGAGCGTATTCAGATTGTGAAGACGAAACACATTACAGCGATTGGTCAGAGGTTACAGTCAAGACGGAAGCAAAAGCAAGTGATGAGTCAACAGACAAGCCGACAGATGATTCAGAAGATGTGCCTGAAAACAAGCCGACAGACGAGCCTGATGACCAGCCTGCAGATTTACCAACCGGTGATAATTCTGATGATGAAGATGACAATAACCCACAGACGGGTGACAACATCAAGGGCAAGATTGCTTTTGCGTCAGTTATAATTATGGCATTTATGTCAATAAGAAAAAAACGCTCCGACAAATGTGACGAAGCGTAATAATTACAAAATAAAAAGGATACCTTTTAGGGTAATGACCATATAGAAGTATTCCAAAATATCAATGGTTATTGACTAAACGGCGGCTAATGAAACGAACAACAGGCGTATGCAAAGAAAACTGCATACGCCTGTTTTTATCCCAACTGTTGTTTATGGAGGTTCAATTTGAAAACAACAGTAGTTATTTTAGCAGTGATATTGCATCTGTAATAGTCTTTTCAAAGGCTTCTCTGCCGTATTTATCGACCTCTGCCTTATCCTTCATTCCGTGAGTAAGACAGCCTGCACCGCCAATACAGCCGCCAATGCAAGCCATACCTTCGATAAAGTTTCCGTCAAGCACGTTCTTGCTTTTTTTCAGTAAAGCAGTTCTGCACTCTTCAATTCCGTCACAGGTAACGGCTTTAAGCTCAAAATCTATATTCTGTTCCTTAAGACCTTGCGCAA
>JAFTNX010000186.1 GCA_017451665.1 Oscillospiraceae bacterium
CATGATTAATCTTCAGCAGGCGCAAATTCTTCAAAATCGTCATCTGCGCTGATTGAAACGTCCACAACAGCAGGCTCTGCCTTCTTGACAGCCTTAACAGCTTCTTCCTTTAAGCTGGCAGCCTTCTTGTTCTTCTTTGAAGCCATTACAAGCTCTTCCTTCTTAGCAAGAATCTGCTTTTCAACCTCTTCCATAACATCAGGATTTGCAAGCAACCAGTCCTTGGCATTATCTCTGCCCTGACCGATTTTAATATCTCCGTATGAGAACCATGCGCCACCCTTTTTGATAACATCAAGGTCAACAGCCATATCAAGAACTTCACCTACTCGTGAAATTCCCTTGCCGTACATGATGTCAAATTCACACTCCTTGAATGGAGGTGCAAGTTTGTTCTTTACAACCTTACATCTTGTTCTGTTACCAATAACCTCAGCGCCGTTTTTAATCTGTTCGCCACGTCTTACTTCAATTCTTACAGATGCGTAGAACTTAAGTGCACGGCCACCTGGAGTTGTTTCAGGGTTTCCGTACATAACACCGATTTTTTCACGGACCTGGTTGATAAATACAGCTACACAGTTTGACTTTGAAATAACAGATGTAAGCTTTTTCATAGCCTGTGACATAAGTCTTGCAAGCTGACCTACATGAGTATCACCCATATCGCCGTCGATTTCTGCCTTTGTAACCATAGCAGCAACAGAGTCAACAACAATACAGTCAATTGAACCTGAGCGTACAAGTGCTTCTGCAATTTCAAGTGCCTGTTCACCACTGTCAGGCTGTGAAACAAGCATATCGTCAATGTTTACGCCAAGTGCCTCTGCATAAACAGGGTCAAGAGCGTGTTCAACGTCGATAAATGCAACAGTTCCACCCTGCTTCTGTGCTTCAGCAGCAATATGCAAAGCAACAGTTGTCTTACCTGAGCTTTCAGGTCCATAAACTTCAACAATTCTTCCTCTTGGCGCACCACCAATTCCAAGTGCCATGTCAAGTGTCATTGAGCCAGTAGGAATAGTTGAAACGTTAAGTACAGACTTCTGTCCCATTTTCATAACTGCACCTGCACCGTATTTCTTTTCAATCTGTGCAATAGCAGTTTCCAGAGCCTTCTTCTTTTCGTCGTCGGTTTTTGGCATTTCAAGAGTCTTCTTGTCAGCCGCTTTCTTCTTGTCAATCGCCATATATATCATTCCTTTCTGCCATTATTTTGGCATTCCATAATTTACTGTAATCATATAATAACACACCTTCTGTCCGAAAGTCTGTACAGTTAGTCGTTTTCAAGAAAAATATTTTCGCCATAAACAATTCTGTTTACACCACAAAGGTCCGCCTTGAATCTCACGTTTTTAAGCTCGCTGTGAATCATCATATAAGAAACCTCATCTTCCTGCCCCATACCAATTTCAAAGGCAAGCATACCACCATCTTTGATGTTGTTTTTCCACAGTCTGACAATTCCCCTGTAAAAATCAAGTCCGTCGTCGCCACCAAAAAGTGCCATTTCAGGCTCAAAGGTAACCTCCTTCTGCAAGGCTTCCATATCCTCTTTTGTAAGATACGGAGGGTTTGAAACTATCAAATCAAACTTCCCCATGGTCTTGACAAAATCCTCATTCAGAACGTCACCCCTGACGATTTTTACATTGCTGTTGTTAAGCATTTTATTTTCTTCAAGATATTTAATTGCACTGTCCGAAAATTCCACGCAGGAAACATCACAGTTGAGATTTTTTTCAAGGGCAATTCCAATACAGCCACTTCCTGCGCACAAATCACAGACAGAAATTCCCCTATTCCCCTTAAAACGTGAAATGAGAAATTCCACTAAAGTTTCCGTATCCTGTCTTGGAATAAGCACTCCTTCGCCCACCTTGAAAGGCATTCCGAAAAACTCCCATTCCTCGGCAATATACTGCAAAGGATACCCCTCACAGCGTTTATTTATCATTTTTAAAAAGTTATCAGAATTCTTTTTGTCAGCTTCCTTTTCATAGTCCTGCGAAAACTTAAAGCTGTTAAACGAAACCCCGAAAGCTTTTTCAAACAAAATGCCACAATCAAATTCGGCATTTTCAATATCGTTTTCCAAAAGGGTGTCAAGTCCCTTTTTAAAAATCTCCTTACAAGTTACCATTTGTCGTCCTCTTTGTCATCAGGAATACAAGGCATAAGTGACGCAATAGCAACCTCGATTTCCTTTTCGTCAGGTTCTCTTGTTGTGAGATGCTGTAATTTAATTCCCGGGAATGAAATAATTCTTGTGACGATGTTGTCATATCTTCCTGCAAGTCTGATTATCTCATAAGCAATACCAATAACAAAAGGCATAAGTGCCAGCTTGCACACAACTCTGATAAGTGTGTTATCCCAAGGAAGTCTCAGAACTGAAAAAACAATAATGCTTATAAAAAGAATTATAAAAATAAAGCTTGTTCCACATCTCGGGTGAAAACGTGTCTGCTTCTTTACATTTTCAACGTTAAGCTCAAGCCCTGCCTCATAGCAGGCGATTGTTTTATGTTCAGCGCCATGATACTCGTATGTGCGTCGCATATCCTTCATAAGCCCTGTAAGTGCAAGATACACCACAAAATTAATTATTTTCAGAACGCCCTCAATAACTGTTTTTGTGAAGTTATTAAGTGGAAGCACCTTTCCGATAAGTCCCGAAATAAGTGACGGAAGCCACATAAAAAGCACCAGCGCAAGGGCAATTCCCACAACCATAGCAACGCCTGTGATAACTCCTGTTATCTTGTCGCCGAATTTTTCATCAAGCCACTTTTCAAATTTAGTTTCCGGTTCTTCATCATCAGCAAAAGCCTTGTCAGCCGATTTTGAAAGGCATTTATACCCCTCTGCAAGAGAAGAGATAAAATTAAAAATTCCTCTTACAAAAGGTACTTTTTTATACCATGGGGCTTTTTTTCCGTTGTTTGCAGGCCATGTTTCCACGTCAATTGTGCCATCGGGAAGTCTTACTGCCATCGCAGAAGTATCAACGCCCCTCATCATAACGCCCTCGATAAGTGCCTGACCACCTATTTTTGATTTGAATTTACACTCTTTTTCGCTATTTTTACTCATTTTCCTTTTCCCTTTCGTTCATTTCTGAACGTTCCTCCGTTGAAATAACCTCAACGCTTATAGTTTCCTTATCCTTTTTCTTATTCTTTTCGACAATTGCAGGCAAAGTAATCATAACCGTTGTGCCCACACCAAGCTCGCTGTAAAGATTAAGCGTTCCACCGTGCATAGAAATAATTTCGTCTGCAACAGCAAGTCCGATACCACTACCACGTCTTGTATGGTTTGCCTTAAAGAATTTTGTTTTAATCTTAGGCAGGTCCTCAGCAGATATTCCAAGTCCCGTGTCCGAAACAGAAATAACC
>JAFTNX010000187.1 GCA_017451665.1 Oscillospiraceae bacterium
CAATGAGAATGGCTTTAAAAAGCTTGCAGACATAAAAAAATCCGAAATCATACCAGTAAATAACTCGGAAAAACCTTTGTGGTATGATGAGTTGTTGAAGGCTGTTTTTTGAATAAATAAGTATAAAAATCCTATCATAACAACGGTAGGATTTGTTTTTTTGTGTTTTGAAATGATACAATATGCAATAAAAACGGTATGAAAATTCATTGAAAAGCGTGGACTTCGGTAGTGAAATAAAAGAAAATGCAATATTCGGGAGGCTTTTATGAAAAACAAAAAAGTGTTGGCAATTGCTCTTTCTTTGACGCTTCTTATGACGGCAGGCTGTTCTTCTGAAAATTCCGACAAAAAGGAAACAACAGAAAAAACAACCACAACAACTACCACAGTTTCACAGGAAAACAATCAACCACCAGCAGAGGAGCTTGACTATATGGACAGGATGAAAGACATCATTGTGGAAATTCCACCACAGGGCTATGACAAAAAAAGAGATGGCGTTGAGTACAATAAATTCAAAAGCAACATCTATTATTCTTCGACTGCCGAAAGAGATACAAACGTAAATGTTCTTTTGCCACCGAATTATTCAGAGGACAAGGAATACCCTGTTTTGTATGTTCTTCACGGGTATTATGACAACGAGGACTGGATGGCAAGAAGCGTTGTAAACCTGAACGTTATCTATCAGAATCTTCTTGCAGACGGCAAGGCTGAGGAAATGATAATTGTTCTTCCGTATATTTTCTGCGACAAGGATATGCCTTACTGCACAGGAATGAACGAGGCAAACAACAAGGCGTATGACAACTTCATAAACGATTTGACAACAGACCTTATGGCGTTTATCGAAAGCGAGTTTTCAGTTAAAAAGGGAAGAGAAAACACAGCTATAACAGGTTTTTCAATGGGTGGAAGAGAATCATTCCTTATCGGATTCAAGCGCCCTGATTTGTTCGGATACATAGGCTCAGCTTGCACAGCGCCTGGACTTGCAGGTGCATTTGGTTGCCCACTCAAAGAAGAGGAAATGAAATTCGACGAAGCAAATCAGCCGAATGTTGTATTCATAAGTTCATCAAAAATTGACAGCGTTGTGGGAACAAGCCCTGACGGATACCGAAGCATAATGACTAAAAACGGCGTCAAGTATCTTGACCACGTTATGCAGTCAACAGGTCACGACCATTCAAGCGTTAAGCCACATCTTTACAACTTCCTGCAAATGCTCTTCAAAGAATAATATTAGATAAAAAATCAGCTCTTGCTAAAAAGCAGGAGCTGATTTTTTGCTTATTTTACGGAGAAAATTACTCGTAAATTTTTGGTAATTCGTCAAGGGTGATTGCTTTTTCGTGGTTGTACACGTCCTTGAGAGTGTACTGGTCGTTGCCTGTGATATGTGAGGTGTGCCAAATCATAAACCATGACCACATAGCACCGTCACGTTCAAACGCCTCAATTGTCGGAACATTTCCATACTCGTGGAATGTGAGAGGCTTGCCTGTATTCATAGCAGAAAGCTTAGCCCACGCTCTTTTGTGAGTTGTGTTGTCATAGGTGTCTGAACCAACAATGTCGCAGTATTCATTTCCAGGATACCAGCCGTCCTTTACTTCGCCTGAATAACCAAGTACCCAGATAAGATTGGTAAGACCAAATTCGTTTGTGTATCTGTCGTACATCATCTGCCACAGCTTCTTGAAATTATCAGCGCCACCTTTTCCCCACCAGAACCACTGTCCGTCAAATTCGTGGAATGGTCGCCAGAGAACAGGAATACCTTCATCACGAAGCTCCTGCAAAGCCTTGGCAGCCTTGTCCCAGTTTTCAATCATAGCTTCGTATTCAGGTGTGCCCTCTGTGAGAATTTTGTTAAAGTCAGGGTTGTCGTCCTTTGACTCCTGATAGCCCTTTCCGTTGACGCCTGTGTGCCAGCAGATTGAAACTATACCACCTTTTTTGTGCCATTCCTTTGAACGTTCAACAACGCCTTCAAAGTCGCCATTCATAAAGTCAAGACCACGCATAGCAGGGTACTTTCCTGTAACGTCGTAGATGTAATTCATCTCATAATCAGGTGAACTCATCCATGTTGATTCCTGCTGGCAGGTGATAATTGATTTACCATAAACCTCGTTTATGTAGTCGTAGAGTTTTTTGGTATTCACATCGGCATTTTTGTTTGCAAGCTGAAATTTGCTTTCGTAGGTTTCCGTCACAGAAGTGTTGTCCTTTTCGTTTTTGGAATCTGTTTTTTTGTCGTCTTTTCCACAGCTACAAAAAACAGTTGTCAAAAGTGTAGCTGCACACAAAACTGAAATTATTTTCTTCATAAAATCCTCCTTAAAGGTTTCTTTTTTTAAATTATATATCACAACCCCTCGCCTTACAATGCATTTTAATGCTACAAATATTGCATATTGTATCATTTTCTTGAAAAACTGCTTGATTTTTGAATAAAATATTGCTTTTTATCTCAAAACCATTGACAGCACAGTGTAAAAAGTGTTATCACTCATAGTGAGGTGATTTAAATGACAAAGGGCAAAATCGCTGTGCTTATTCCCGCAGTTTATGATAAGCTTGACAAGGA
>JAFTNX010000188.1 GCA_017451665.1 Oscillospiraceae bacterium
AACTACTACAAGGAACCTTTTTTACTTGAAAAAGGTTCCCCGAACGGAGAAATTTTCGGTTTGTGAAACAAATCGCTGACATTGTCAGCGAAGAAAATTTACTCCCGTAGCTCACGAAGTGAGATACACCCCTCCCCAAAAAACGCTTTGTTGAATAGGGTATTTCGCCCGTTGCGACGGGCGACCAAAGGCGTTGCCTTTGGAAACCACAAGCTTTGAAAAGCTTGACCAAACTTTTTATACTTTGACAGGCAACAAAAAAGAGCAGGATTTCTCCTACTCTTAATTTTTTCTTTTTTAATCCGTCGGCAAAGCCGACACCTTAATTGTCAATTGTCAATTGTCCATTGTCAATCTAATTGCAAACGTCACGTTTGCTGTTCTTCCTGTATGTCTGGGTAGACTGAAAGCATTGGCTTTGCGTCAGGTGTTTTCTTGGTAACTTTTCTGTCAACATAGTTTCTGGTAATCTTAACTACAAGTCCTGAAAGTGAAAGTACACCAATAAGGTTAGGAATTGCCATAAGTGCGTTGAATGTGTCAGCGAGCTCCCACGCAAGGTCGAGAGTCATTGTTGCGCCCACAACGATAAAAAGTACAAATATAACCTTGTAAACAACTGTTGCTTTTTTGCCTAAAAGATATTCAATCGCCTTTGTTCCGTAGAATGACCAGCCGAGTACAGTTGAAAATGCAAAGAGTAAAATAGCAATTGAAAGGAATTTACCTGCAAAACTTCCGAACTGCTTTGAAAATGCGTAGGTTACAAGTGGAACTCCATTTACCTGTGAAAACTTGACGCTGTCAATTTCTCCGTCCTCGTTTTCAACACCCACAACTTCCATTATGTTTGTGTATACATAATCGCTGTCGTCTTTGCTTTCGTAACGCTTTGCAAGCTTGATTTCAAAATCCTTGCCGTCAGTAGTTTTTACAGCGAAAGTTTCGTATTCGCCTTCTCCGTCGTATTTTTCAAAAATTCCTGCGCTGTTTTTGTCAATAAGAGGAATTGCCCCCTCGTAATCTTCACCATTTACAAGCTCAACATACTGTGGCTTTGTTGAAATCTTTGAAAGTGCTTCTTCAAGTGAATTGCTGTCCCCTGTCTTTACTGTGCTTGAAAGGAGAACAAATGCTGTAAGAGTGCAAACAACAATTGTGTCAGCAAAAACTTCAAAAATTCCCCACATACCCTGAACAACAGGCTCTTTTACGTCAGAAGATGTGTTTACAAGTACAGAAGAACCAAGACCTGCCTCGTTTGAGAATACACCTCTCTTAAAGCCCATTGTAACAGCCAGTTTTACAGCTGAGCCTGCAACTCCTCCGAGGGCTGCGTTAAATGAAAATGCACTTGTAAAAATACTTCCGAAAACATAAGGAATCTGCTTGAAGTTTGTAAAGAAAATTATAAGCGCACCGATTATGTATGCAAGCGCCATAAAAGGCACAAGCTTTTCAGTAACCTTACCAATTCTCTGAATGCCACCAACAACTACAAATCCAGCAATAACTGCAAGAACGACACCTGTAATAATAGATGGAATGTTAAAGCTGACCTTCATCGAGCTTGAAATTGAGTTAATCTGTGCCATATTTCCGATACCAAATGATGCAAGCACACAGAAAACTGCAAACATAACAGCAAGTGGTTTTGCAATTTTTCCTATAACCTTTTTATGCTTTACACCATTTTCAAGGTAGTACATAGGGCCACCAGCCCACTCGCCGTCCTCGTTTTTCTTTCTGAAGTAGATACCCAATACATTTTCAGAGAACTTTGTCATCATTCCGAAAAACGCTGAAACCCACATCCAGAAAACTGCACCAGGACCACCTGCAACCAAAGCAGTAGCTACACCGGCGATGTTTCCTGTTCCGATTGTAGCAGCAAGGGCTGTTGACAACGCCTGAAACTGCGAAATCGCTTTTTTATCGTTGGATTTGGTAACGGATTTATTCTTAAAAATAGCAAAAATAGTCTTTCCACTGACTTCCTTTGCTCTTCTAATCTGAAAAACTCCCGTTCTTATTGTCATAAAAATGCCTGTGCACACGATAAGAATAAGCATAGGTACTCCCCACACTACTCCGTTTATCTTATCGTTCACAGCCGAAACTATTTCAACTATCTTTTCCAAGATTTCTCCTCCAAACAAAAAGTATGTTAAAATTCAATAAGGGCTTGCCCCGTCACTCATTTAGAAAGGGTTGGCTACTCCAGCCGACCGTTCAGGAGGGGACTTTTCACCTCTTGAACGGAAAATGTCCCACCACTTATGGGGTGGGGCATCTTGCTAAATTATATCATACTCGGAAAACTTTTACAACCATATTTCCCATTGTTTACAAAAATTTGAAGTATTGAGAAAAACAGACAAATTTCTACTAAAATTGTATATTTTTTTAGAAAAACCTATTGACAAACACAATATATTGTGGTAAAATCATATTGCAAACACAATTAATAGTGATTTTACAAGAAAGGAATGATTTTTATGACAACAAAAACCAATCACATTATCAATTACGAGGTTAAGGAAGGCGTAGTAATGCCTGTTGAAGTTACAGTTTCAGGCGGGGAAATCTCTGTTGAAGAGGCTGCTGCTTATGTAAGACACGCTTACGAGAAGTACGACGACAAGATTATTGACGCTGTTGAGGTTAAGCTTGACGGAGAGTATGTTGATTTGGAATATCATTTTTCTACTGCCCCATTTGAGAGAATAAGACGAATTACAGGTTATCTTGTAGGAACACTTGACCGTTTCAACAACGCTAAAAGAGCTGAGGTAAGTGACAGAGTTAAGCATAATGTATAAAGGAATAACTCACTACTTTAAGGTAGGTAGCCATATAGAAGTATATTATATGAATTTATCGGGGAGAAACCTTTCTGAAGAAAGGTTGTCCCCCGAACCCCCTTCCAAAGACTTTTAACGTAAAATCCCATATAGGGTTAAAACCCTATATGGGATTTTAAATTGAAAGTTTTAGGAAAAGAGTTTGAGAAATAACCCTTTTTCAAAAGGGTTTTTCTCAATAAGTCCGTGTAATACTTCTTTATGACCACTCGCTTTAAAGTAGTGAGTTTTGTTTTACATCATATTAAAGCTTTCAAAATCAAAGGTAATAACCGTATAATACTTATGCTCGTATTCGCTTAGTTTTTTATCAAGCATAGCCTTGATTTCAAGCTGCTTTCCCTCATAGCTACGAGGGATTACCATATCAAAAATCAGATTTGTATGTTCATTTCCCTTGACCATTCTGAAATCGTGAATTTTGAATTTCTCATCAATTTCAGCAATTTCTTCAAGAATAACAGCCTTCATTTTGTTAAGCTCTTGGTCGTCAGTAACTATCGGGTCATAGTGAATAACCATCTGAATTCTGTGTTCTTCAAGGAACATTCTTTCAATGTTGTCAAGAAGCTCGTGAGCTGACATAACGTCTTCGTTTCTGTCAATTTCAGCGTGAACTGACGCAAATCTCTGACCAGGGCCATAGTCGTGCACCATAAGGTCGTGAATACCTAAAATTCTGCTGTCGTATTCAAGCATATTGTCAGAAATCATCTTTACAAGCTCCTCGTCAGCAGGTGCTCCCAGAAGCGGGCTGATAGTTTCCTTTGCAGTATTTATTCCACTGATAAAAATAAACAGCGAAACAACAACACCGATATATCCGTCAAGATTTATTCCGATAACCTGTGCAATTACGATGCCTTGAAGTACAGCAGTTGTAGTTATGACATCGTTTCTTGCGTCGTCAGCAGTAGCAGAAATTGATGTGCTTGAAATCTTTTTTGCGATTTTTCTGTTAAAAAGATAAAGCCAGAATTTCCCTAAAATTGAAATAATCATAACAATTCCCAATGCCTTTGTGAAATTCACATCGGTAGGATTTATAATTTTTTCAATACTGCTTTTTGCAAGCTGGAAACCGATAATAAGTATCATCGCTGCCACAGCCAGCCCCGAAAGATATTCAAATCTTGCGTGGCCAAAAGGGTGGTCCTCATCGGCAGGCTTTTTTGCAAGCTGAAAGCCGATAAGCGTAACAATTGACGAGGTAGCGTCTGTAAGGTTGTTAAGTGCGTCGGCAGTAATGGAAACGCTCCCACTTATAATACCCACAAACATTTTTCCTGCGCAAAGAATAATGTTACAAATTATCCCCACAATTCCTGCAAGAGTGCCATACGCACCTCTTACCTTTGTGTCTTTTACATTTTCGCTGTCCTTGACAAACAGCCTTATAAGAATACCTGTCATATTTTTCTCCAGAAATCAGATTTTCTTTTTCATAGCAAGGTGAGGACAATGCTGGTCGTAATACATTTCCCCGTAGGCTTCATAGCCGATTTTTTCATAAAAACCAACTGCCTGCGTCTGTGCAGAAAGAAAAATTTCATCAGCGCCAAGTTCTTTAGCCTTGTTTTCAACAGCCTCCATAACCTCTTCGCCAAGTCCCATTTTTCTGTATTCCTTTAAAACAGCAACTCTGCCAACGTGCCAGCCCTCGTCACTCAAAAAAACTCTTGCAGTAGCAACAGCCTTTTTGTCAACAAACAAAACAGCGTGCCACGCAACATCGTCAATGTCATCAAATTCATCAACAAAGCCCTGCTCTGAAACAAACACCGTCTGTCTGATATTTATGCTTTCGGGATTGTTTTTAATACCCTTTGCAAGTAAAATTTCTTTTATCATATTACAAAACCTTAGATAAAAATTCCTTTAATCTGTCACTCTTAGGATTTCTGAAAAATTCCTCAGGTGGTGCCTGCTCAACAATAACTCCGTCAGCCATAAACATAACTCTCGAAGCTACTTCCTTTGCAAATCCCATTTCGTGAGTAACAACTATCATTGTCATTCCGTCATCAGCAAGCTCTTTCATAAGCTGTAAAACTTCCCCTACCATTTCAGGGTCAAGTGCAGATGTAGGCTCGTCAAAGAGAATAACCTCAGGATTCATAGCCAGCGCTCTTGCAATAGCAATTCTCTGCTTTTGTCCGCCTGAAAGCTGTGCAGGATAGCTGTCTGCCTTGTCAGAAAGACCTACCTTTATGAGAAGCTCCCCTGCTCTTTTGTCAGCCTCTTCCTTAGTCATAAGCTTGAGCTTTACAGGTGCAAGTGTGATATTTTCTCTGATAGTAAGGTGTGGGAAAAGATTAAAATGCTGAAAAACCATTCCTACACGCTGTCTTAAAAGGTTAACTTCCTTTTCGCTTGCAGAAAGAATATCAGTACCGTTTATAAAAATTTCTCCACTTGTAGGACGTCCCATAAGGTTGATACAACGGAGAAAAGTACTTTTTCCCGAGCCTGAAGGCCCGATAATAACAACCTTTTCGCCCTTTTCGATTGTTTCAGTAATACCATTTAAAACTGTAAGTTCGCCGTTATCAAAGGACTTACAAAGATTTTTAATTTCTATCATTCTTTCCAAGTCTCCTTTCAAGCTTAGTTACAAGTGAAGTTAAAATCATTACCATTACAAGATAGATAAGGGCTACTGCGATAAGAGGTAAAAACGCCTCATATGTAGCACTTCTTATGATGTCGCCACCCTTTGTGAGGTCCTGTATCGCAATATAGCCTGCAACAGAGGTTTCCTTTAAAAGCACGATACATTCGTTAGCAAGTGACGGCAGAACATTCTTAAACGCCTGTGGAAGAATAATATACATCATAATTTTAGGATAGCTAAGACCAAGGCTTGCACCTGCCTCAAACTGTCCGTTGTCAATTGACATAATACCACTTCTTACAATTTCGGCAACATAAGCCCCTGAATTAAGACCAAAAGCAATTACAGCCACCAAAATCTTATTTATATCAACAGTAGCAAAAATTACAAAGTAAAATACAAGAAGCTGAACAACAACAGGAGTTCCTCTTATAACTGTAAGATACACCTTTGAAATTACATTCAAAAACTTCAGCTTTCCTGTTTTGTCGTGAGTTGACCTGATAATAGCAACCAGAAATCCTAAAACCATTCCCATCAGCACAGCAAGAAAGGTGATTAAAAGCGTAGTTTTAAGTCCGTTGGTAAGCTCTTTCCATCTGTTGTCAACTATAAAAGTTTCATACAGCTTATCCTTGAATTCAGTCAAAAATTCCATAAAAATTTCCTTTCAGAAGGTTATTGCATTTAAAAAGGCTATCGTTAAAATGGAGATAGCCTTTTATCTTTTTAATTAGTCTTTTCTTACGATAACAACCTGTTCAGCAGTTGTGTATGGGTCAGAAAAATCAACGTTCTTAAGTCTGTCTTCTGTAACTGTCATACCAGCAACACCAACGTCGGCCTTACCAGAGTTTACAGCAGCGATAATTGAGTCAAATGCCATATCTGTAATTTCAAGTTCATAGCCAAGGTAATCACAAACAGCCTTCATCATATCAACGTCAAAGCCTACTACCTCGCCACCTTCCTTGCTTTCGTATGGTGGGAATTCTGAGTTTGTAGCCATAATAAGTTTTCCGTTTGGATATGTTGTTCCTGATGGTGTAACGTAAGGATACTTGCCCTTGTCTTCACCAATCCAGTTTGACTTGATTTTGTCAAGTGTACCGTCATCCTTCAGAGCCTTGAGAGCGTCATTGATTTTTGTAGTAAGCTCGCTGTTGCCCTTCTTGATAGCGATAGCGTATTCCTCAGGCTCAAACTTTTCGTCAAGAATTTTAAGCTCCTTGTTCTTTTCAACAAAAACCTTAGCAGGCTCGCTGTCAATAATAACAGCATCAACCTTACCCTGCTTCAAAGCCTGAACAGCGTCAGCACCCTTGTTGTACTTTTCAACATCTTCAGTATAATCCTCTGCGTAAATCATACCAACAGTACCAAGCTGAACTCCGATTTTCTTGTCAGTAAGGTCATCAAGTGAGAATACGCTGTTTGGTTCAACACCACCACAGCCTGTGAGCATCATAGCGCCCATCATAACAGCACAAACAGCTGAAATAATTTTTTTCATAAAAACAATCCTTTCTGTATAAATATACATTATTTACAATAAAGTATACCATAAATAGTGTTTCAAGTCAACGAAAATCTAAAAGTTTATTGCTTTTTTCACAATTATGTGGTATACTTATTTTTGCGCCAAGCAAATTCCGA
>JAFTNX010000189.1 GCA_017451665.1 Oscillospiraceae bacterium
AGATTCCAGCAACATCAAAAACTGTTGGGATGAAAAAAGCAAAGGTTATG
This sequence comes from Oscillospiraceae bacterium, assembly GCA_017451665.1. Taxonomy (GTDB): domain Bacteria; phylum Bacillota; class Clostridia; order Oscillospirales; family Ruminococcaceae; genus JAAZZIT01. The sequence continues at coordinate 51 of JAFTNX010000189.1, forward strand.
GCAGAGAGAATACGGGAAATCAATCCCGATTGCGACGCTGTGGACGTTGAGCTTTTTTACATTGAGGAAACAAAAAATCAGATTGATTTATCACAGTTTGATTATGTAGTTGACGCTGTGGACACCGTTTCTGCTAAAATTCTTCTTGTTGAGGAATGCGACAGACTTGGCGTGCCGATTATTTCATCAATGGGCACAGGAAACAAGCTTGACGCTACAAAATTCAAGGTTTCAGATATCTATAAAACAAGTGTATGCCCTCTTGCGAGAGTTATGAGGCTTGAACTTAAAAAACGTGGAATTAAAAAGCTGAAATGCCTGTGGAGTGACGAACAGCCGAAAGTTCCTTTTGAAACAGGCGAACAAGAAGATGCACACAAAAGGCATATTCCTGCAAGCATATCCTACGTTCCGTCGGTGGCAGGGCTTATTATTGCAGGAGAAGTTATCAAGGATATTTCGGGGATTTAAGCCCCTTTAAGAAAGGATTTTTAATATGAGAATGCGACGCAAAAAGCACCTTGAAGAAAGGCTTGCTGATTGTAAGGACCTGATTGTTTTTATGGATTTGGAGGACAGAAACTATAATCAGGCTGACAGTTTCAGAGATTATATTGACTGCAAGGAATTGTTTGGAAACGACAACCCTATTCATATGGAGGTTGGCTGTGGAAAAGGTCAGTTTGCTTGTGAAATAGCTTTGCAGAACCCTGACATCAATTTTCTGGCAGTTGAAAAAAGCAGTAACGTTATAGTTGACGCTGCTGAAAAAGCACAGGCTATGGGAATTACAAACCTGAAATTTTTAAGAGGTGGCGCTGAATACCTGCCTTGTTTTGTACCCGAAAAAATCATCGACAGAATTTATCTTAATTTCAGCTGTCCTTTCCCTAAAAAAAGATACGCTTCCCACAGACTCACCCACAAGGTTTTTCTTGAAATCTACGAAAAGCTTATGAAGGACGGTGCTGAAATCTGGCAGAAAACAGACAATCTTCACTTTTTTGAATTTTCAATTGAGAGCTTTTCTGAATACGGCTTTACCATCAAGAATGTTTCACTTGACTTGCACAACAGCGATTTTGAAGGAAACATTATGACAGAATATGAAAAGAGATTTTCTGGTATGGGAATGCCTATTTACAGACTTGAGGCTTATCTTAAAAAATAACACAAAAACGGCTACCCGAAAGTAGCCGTTTTCTTTTATTCATCCATTTCTAACTGGGATTTTTCAAGAGAAATCTGAATTTCAAGCTTTGAAATAGTTTTCTCAAAATCACCTTTTTCGTATCCGAAGAATTTCGCCTTCTTGGGATAATCCACATTGTCGCGAATGGGGATATTATAGGTCAGTCCGTTTTTCTTGTTGTAGTTTGCCCTTTTTAAATCTACAAGGTGACGGTTAAGACAGTCAATATATTCCATAGCAGATTTTTTGTCAAGGCCTCCGAAAATCGTTGTGCCAATCATTAGTCCATAATTGCGTTTTTAGCAATTACATCTCCTACAAGCTGTGGAGGGAGCTGTTCGTAGCGTACTCTTTCAAAAGTAAACTCGCCTCTGCCCTGTGTCATCTGACGGAGAACAAGTGCAAAGTCCTGCATTTCTGCCATAGGAACTTCTGCAACAACCTCTGTAAGTCCAACCTTATTTGCAGGATTCATACCAAGAACTCTGCCACGCTTTTTATTGAGTTCGCCCATAATGTCACCTGTATTGTCATCAGGAACGATAACATTCAAAGCACCGATAGGTTCAAGGATAACAGGTTCAGCCTGCTTCAGACCTTCCTTATATGCGATAGATGCAGCCATCTTGAACGCCATTTCTGATGAGTCAACAGCGTGGTATGAACCGTCAACGAGAATTGCCTTGAGTCCCACAACCGGGAAGCCTGCAAGAACGCCCTTCTTTACGCAGTCCTGAAGTCCCTTTTCAACTGCCGGGAAGAAGTTCTTAGGAACAGCACCACCGAATACCTTTTCTTCAAAGATAAGTTCGTCAGAAATACAAGGTTCAAATTCAATCCATACGTCACCGTACTGTCCGTGACCACCTGACTGTTTCTTATGTTTACCCTGAACTTTAACTTTCTTTCTGATAGTTTCCTTATATGAAATCTTAGGATTTTCAAGGTTAACCTTAGCACCGAAGTCGCTTTCAAGTTTTCCTAAAGCAGCGTCAAGGTGAAGTCCGCCAAGACCAGCAAGAATCATTTCGTTAGTTTCAACGTCGTGAGTATAAGTAATAGTCAAATCTTCTTCAAGGAGTCTTGAAATAGCTGTTGAAATCTTACTTTCGTCGCCCTGTGCCTTAGCCTTTGCAGCCATTTTATAGCAAGGCTTAGGGAAACTGATAGTTTCAAGCTTAACAACTCTTGAAGGGTCGCAGATTGTATCGTTTGTAGAAACATTCATCTTGGCAGCAACAACGATGTCACCACAGCCAGCCTCTGAAACTTCTTCAGTTTTCTTTCCGAAGAGGTTCATAAGCTTACCAACCTTTTCAGTGTTTCCTGTTGTAGCATTAACTACTTCCTTACCTGCAACAAGCTTTCCACTGAATACCTTGATATATGACATCTTTCCTACGAATGGGTCAGCTACTGTCTTGAATACAAACGCTGAAAGTGGTGCATTTTCATCGCACTCGATTTCAACCATATCGCCGTCAGCTGTTTCACCGATTTTCTTTTCCTTTTCGATTGGAGCAGGAAGAAGAAGTGAAATTTCCTTCAGAAGCATATCAACGCCTGCAAGTGTTGTAGAAGAAACACAGGTAACAGGTGTAATAATACCCTTATTCATACCGTTATGGATACCGTCGATAATTTCCTTCTGAGTAAATGGTTCACCTGAGAAGAACTTTTCAAAAAGTGCTTCGTCGGTTTCAGCAACAGCCTCAGACACAGCTTCAACAAGACCGTCAATTCTGTATCCCATCTTTTCAGAAACTTCAGTAGTAGGCATTTCAGTTTCAACAGCGTTTCCGTATTCGTCGTACTTATATGCCTTCATTTCAATAAGGTTTACATAAGAAACAATTCTTCTGTCAGCGATAACAGGTACAACAACAGGACAAACTGTTGGTCCGAATTCAGCCTTAAGCTGTGTAAGAACGTTATTGAAGTTAGCGTTATCGTCGTCAAGCTTTGTTACAACGAACATTCTTGGCTTGCCTGTTTCAACAGCGTAGTCATAAGCCTTATGTGTGCCGACCTTAACGCCTGATTTACCAGAAACTGTGATAAGTACAGAACCACTTGCGAAAATTCCTTCCATCATTTCGCCTGCAAAGTCAAAAAGTCCAGGTGTATCAAGGAGATTAACCTTGAATTCGTCCTTTTCAAAGCTTGAAAGTGATGTATATATTGAACATTTTCTTTTGATTTCCTCAGCGTTATAGTCGGAAACTGTATTTCCGTCAAGAACCTTACCAAGTCTGTCAGATGCGCCACTCTTATAAAGCAAAGCCTCACAAAGTGAAGTCTTTCCTGAGCCTGCGTGACCTGCAACAGCTAAGTTTTTAATTTTGGTACAATCGTATTTTTTCAAGTGTATCTCTCCTGTCTGTGTGTTTTTGTTGTTCATAATGCACAATAATTACAAACATCATACGTTAATTATATATTATTTTTACATAAATTGCAAGCGAATATATAAATATTTTTATCGTGATTATTAACAAATTATCTATTTATTAGTTGTGCATTACACATAAAGGCAAGCATTTGTCCTTGAAATAACCCACGAAATATGGTATACTTTAGTAAAATATGTTGAGGAGAATTAAAATGGCTGAAAGAATTTTTGATATACCCGGTTTTACATTTTTTGCTGAAAAAAATAATTTTTCGGGAAGTGCGTTAAAGACATTCAACTATAAAATATGGTTCGGTGAGGAATTTACCGTCAGGGTATGGTATGGTGTAAACTGTTTTAGCTGTACTGCGCCTGAGGATATAGTTGCTGAAAAAAGCTTTGAATTCAAAGCTGAAAGTCTTGTGGAAATTGAAAAATGGCTTGAAGGTCAGCTTGAAGAATTCAAAAATAAAAACTAACAAAAAAGTCTGAGAAAAACTCTCAGACTTCTTTTTTATCCACATATCGTTCAACTCTCATACGGAGTTTATATTTTTCACGCAAAGTAGCGATTTCCTTCATCATATCGGTTTTATGGTGAAAGTCGATTGCCTCTTCATCACGCCAGCGGTCAATGAGCAGAACTGTTTCTTGGTCATCAAGCGGGAAGAAATATTCATAACGCTCGTTTCCCTCTTCGTTACGGATTTTTTCAACAAGACCAGAAGAAACCATTTCCTCTGCGAATTTTCTTGCGTTTCCGTTTTTTCCTGAATAATAGATATTAACTGTTATGCTCATCACTATTCTCCTTAAAACTTAAAAATCCTCGTGGCACCCACAAATTCTTAAAGTAAAATACAAGGGACATAATTGCTGAAACCGTCCAGCCCACAGGCCACGACAACCATATTCCTGTTGAGCTATTAAGCAAATCAGAAAGCACAAAGCTTAAAACTACTCTTATAATAAGGTCTGTGAAAGTAGCCACCATAAAGGTTTTCATAGCCCCTGCCCCACGCAGAACTCCGTCGCAAAGGAGCTTCATTGAGATTACTATATAAAAAGGTGAGGCAATTCTCAAAAATGTACAGCCGACCTTTATAGCCTCTGCGCTTTCGCCCTTTTTCATAAAAAGTCCCAAGAAAAATTCAGGCGCTAAAAGAAACAAAGCTGTAAAAGGTATTACCACGCAGGCACAGATTGCTACGCTTGATTTAAAGCCTTTTTTAATTCTCGGTAGCTGTTTTGCACCGATATTCTGTGCAGTAAAGGAGGACATCGCATTTCCAAGTGCTGCGAATGACATAATTCCGAAGGTGTTGAGTTTGATTGCTGCTGAATAACCTGCTACAACTGACGAGCCGTAGCTGTTAATAAGCGTCTGAATAAACAGATTTCCCACAGAAACAAAGCTCTGCTGTAAAATACTCGGAACGGTTACTGTGACTATTCTTGAAAAAATTGACAGGTCAAAGATTTTTGGCTTGTGTTCGCATTTGATTTTTTTGATTTTAACAAAAACAACTATAAGTGAAAGTATTGATGCAAGTCCCTGAGCAATAAAGGTTGCCCAGCCGACACCTCTTACTCCCCATTCAAAAACAATAACAAAAACAAGGTCAAGAATGATATTCAGCACCGACGAAAAAATCAACAGATAAAGAGGCGTTTTTGAGTCGCCGATTGCAGTAAAAATTCCCGAGGCTATATTATACATAAAGAGCAGTGGCAGTCCCAGAGTATAAATTCCTAAGTAAGCCGAGCCGTCGTCGAAAATGTTTTTCGGAGTGTCAAGGAGTTTTAACATTCCGTCGCAGAAAACAAGTCCTACACCTGCAAGAAAAATGCTCAACACAAGCGTCATCACCAGAGCAGTATTCACAGCAGTTTTCATTCGTGTCAGCTTTCGACTTCCAAAAAGCTGTGAAACAATTACCGACGAGCCGATATTACAGCCTACGGCAAATGCCATAAAAATCATTGTTATCGGGTATGATGCACCTACTGCTGCCAGTGCGTTTTCCCCTGCAAATTTTCCTGCAATAACGCTGTCGCAGATGTTATACATCTGCTGAAATGCCACGCTTATAAGCAAAGGTACAGAAAATTTTATCAGAGCAGGGGTTATTTTTCCTTTAGTAAGTTCAACCATTTAATCACCATTTATAATTTCAGAAAGTTTTTTTATTATATAATCATAGTTTTTTGTACTATGAGGTATTTCACATTGCGAACAATCCTTGATTTTATTGTCAATGTATGTAAAATTCCCACCACAATTTTCGCCCATTGAATACAAAGGGCAATAACAAAACAGACAATTAAAATCTTCTGGTGAATCTGTTTTGTGGCATGGAAAATATTCACATTCCTTATTACAGAAAAATCTGCTGTTATTCATCAAATCACTTCCTCAGAGAATATCGTATTTCTTAACAAGTCTGTTTAAGGTTTTTGCCACAGGCTTTGAAAGCACCACAAGAAAAACTACATTTGAAACCACATAGCACAAAGTTATCGGAAGTGACGTTACAACAAGTGCAGAATATCTCTTGAAATTCACAGCTCCGTCTATAAAAAGTACCGTAAAGCTATCCATTACAAGTGAATAGAAAAGTCCCGAAAGTGCCCCATAAAGTGACAGGAGAATTATATTTTTTGAAAGCTTTTTGCTTAAAATTCCTGCGAAAAATCCTATAAGTCCCCAAGTCAGCATCTGAAAAGGCGTCCACGGACCTTGACCGAAATAAAAGTTTGAAACAACTGCCGACAAAGCACCTGTCACAAAGCCTGTCTGACCACCAAGTGAAAGTGCAGTCAGGATTACCATTGCAGAAACAGGTTTGAAAAATGGTACAGGCGCAAAGAGAAATCTTCCTGTAACTGAAAGTGCTGTCATTACTGCAACAAGAACAAGGTAGCTTGTGGTGGTTTTTTTGTTTTCAAAGGTAAAAAAGAACGGCAGACAGCAGGTAAGAGTGCCACAGAT
>JAFTNX010000190.1 GCA_017451665.1 Oscillospiraceae bacterium
GTACTGGTGGTTCATCATACGAGGACAATAGCGATGGTATTGTTGGAGATAACGATTCTGATGGCGACATAGATGACAGCGACTTTGAAGATGAATGGAGCAACTATCTTGATGATGCATATGATGCTGCAGGAGTATAATAAGGAGATATATCAAAATGGCTGATACCAACAATAATAACGATAACAACAACGAAAACAATAGTGGATGTTTAAAATGGATAATCGCTATTATTGCAATAATTCTATTAGTTTCTTTTTTTGGAGAAGATGACGAGGCAGACAAAGTGTGGTCTTCATATGATTACGGCGATGATTATTATTATGATAGTCAAGATAATACCGTAAAAGAAAAACCATGGTAAATTCAAACACAACAAAAACTCCCCACTTAAAAAGTGAGGAGTTTTTTTATTCCAAAAATATTATTCTGTTGTGTAGTTATCAAAATAGCCCTGGATATAAACGATAGGTGTTCCCTTGTCGCCTGAGCCTGATGTAAGGTCACAAAGTGAACCGATAAGGTCAGTAAGTCTTCTTGGAGTTGTTCCTTCAGAAACCATCTGTCCAACAAGGTTTCCGTCCTTTTCAGTAATCTTTTCCTTGATAGCTTCCTTCAAAGCGTCGCCTGAAAGGTCAGAAAAATCGTTATCTGCAAGATACTTGAGCTTAAGCTCGTTTGGTGTACCTTCAAGACCTGCTGTATAAGCTGGTGAAACAACAGGGTCAGCAAGCTCCCAGATTTTTCCCACAGGGTCCTTGAATGCACCGTCGCCGTAAACCATAACTTCAACATTCTTACCTGTTGCAGCCTTGAGCTTTTCAGCGATTGCGTCAACAACCGGCTGACATTCTCTTGGGAAGAGCTTAACCTGGTCTTCAGTAGCCTTATTTGAGCCGAGAAGTCCGTAGTTTTCGTTATAACCACTTCCGTTTACAGAAGCGTTAAGAATTTCATCAAGTCCGAGAACAATTTCAGCGCCTGAAGCCTTTAAAATTCTCTTTGTTCTTGCTCTTGTGTGAATATCACAGCAAAGAACATTCTTAGTATAATCAAGAACAGCCTTAGGATTATTAGCAAAAATAATCTCACAATCAGCGCCTGATTCACGGATAAGCTGTTCATAGTATTCAACATAGTCAACGCCTGTGAATGTGTGCTTTTCATATCCGAAAAGCTCTCTGTACTTTTCAAGTGAAAGCACGTCTGTATAAGGGTTAATTCCCTTTTCATCAAGCTGGTCGTATGAAACAAGGTGATTTCCTACTTCGTCAGATGGGTATGAAAGCATAAGAACAATCTTCTTTGCTCCCTTAGCGATACCTCTGAGGCAGATAGCAAATCTGTTACGGCTGAGGATTGGGAAGATAACACCCACAGTTTCCCCTCCGAACTTTGCCTTAACGTCAGCAGCAATATCATCAACAGTAGCATAGTTTCCCTGTGCTCTTGCAACGATAGCTTCCGTCATAGCAACAATGTCACGGTCACGGATTTCAAAACCTCCGTCCTTTGCAGCTTCAAGAACAGAATTAGTTACGATTTCAACAATATCGTCACCTTTTCTGATAATAGGTGCTCTTACACCTCTTGAAACAGTACCAATCATACGGCTCATTTAACAACACTCCTTAAAAAATAAAGGTTTAGGATTAACGATTAAATATGTGAAAATAAAATCACAGGTTATATTTTAGCACATCTCAATCTATTTTTCAATAGCAAATTTGAATTTTTTTTAATTTTTTTCTCAATATCACCTTAACAAAAACAGTCACCATAACAATAAATTATGGTGACTGTAATTTTTAGTAATACATAACAACAGGTGTACCATACTCTACATTCTCGTAGATATATTTTGCCCCTGCAAGTGTCATATTTATACATCCGTGTGAGCCGTTAGTCTTATAAATATCTCCACCCACGTTATTGCCTCTCCACTGTGAGTCGTGAAGTCCTATTCCGACAATAGCAACTCTTGTCCAGTATGAGCACTTTACAGACCAGCTTTCGCCTGCTGCGTTTGAAGATTTCATAGTATAGTTTCTCGCCTTGAACCAAACCTTATAAACACCAGGAAGTGTTTTTCTTACAGCAGGTGTAGGCTGTCCCGAAACGATACCACAGGTATAAACCATTTCTCCGTCAACATAGTGCCAGAGTGTCTGATTTGTAAGGTCAACTTCAACGTATGTATCGCCGATATCGTCCTCAGCAGTTCTTGCTTCTTCACGGCCTGTAAACACATAACCCTTTGTGCCGTCAGCATTTGTTGTATAGTAGTAAACAGGGTCAGTTGTAACAGATTTACCTTCCTTGATAAGCTTTATAAGAAGGTCTGCTGTTTCGTCCTTATAAATCCACCAGCCATACTTAGCATCGTCACTGATAGGAACAGTGATTGCGCCCTGAAGTGTAGCATTGAATTTTCTTGGTGTGTTATATGTATCGTACTTTCTTGCAAGCTCGCTTACATAGCCCAGAACCTTATCTCTGTCAACCTCATAGCTTCCGTCGTCATTATAAGTAAGCCATTTTCCGAAGTCGTTACCTGTAAGAGTTTCCTGTGCGTAGTCAAAGTCGATAGTAATTGTAATACCAGCGATAGTGTTCATTCTGTCAACGTCAGGCTGGAGCATCTCCTTGGTAACTTTTGCCTTGATTACGTTACAAGCGCCTGCAACCTTAATATCAACTTCACCCTCGTCAAGCTTTTCCTTAGCGTATTCAAAGAGCTTGTCAAGGTTAAAATTCACACCGTCAACCTCAGGAATTACTGTAAATCCGTCAGCTGAATTTGCAATATAAGCGTCAATAGGGTCTGTATTTCCCCATTCAATATAGCCGATTTCTCTTCTCAGCTTGTTTTCGTCATACGTAGCAGCGTCAACATCTGACTTATAAGCCTCAGGCTTGATAAGTGACATAAACCACAGATATGTATTCTTCTTATCAAGAAGCTCCTGCACCTTGTCAGCAGTATGAACTTCATAACCGATTGATGAAAGTGGAATTTCCACGCTTGTGCCGTCAGGTTTATAGAAATACATAGATTTCTTGGTATTATCCTCTTCAAACATCTTAGTAACCTCTGAAGCTGTCATCATAGAAACATCTTCACCGTTAATAGTTGTTCCCGGGAGGAATTTACCACTTGTCATAACAAGACCACCAACATAAAAAGCAATCATTGCAATAACAAGAAGTCCCACAAAAAAGCCAACAACAATTCCAACAGCAGAAGGACCTGATTTTTCCTTCTTTTTATTTCCCTTTGAAGATTTCTTCTTAGGTACTTCATAATCGTCATCATCGTCGTATTCGTATTCTCTGCGTTTTGGCTGTTTTGGTTTTACAGGTGGCTGAACGCTCTGCTTTGGCTTTGACTGTGTGATAGCAGACAAATCCTCAACAGGTTCATCAAAATCATCATCAGAAAGTCTTGCAGCAATCATCTTTGCCATTTCTTCCTTGCTTTTTTTCTTTGAATCTTCAGCAGTTTCGGTTACAGCAGGCTGTTCCTGTTCTTCACCGTCAAAAGCAGAAAGTTTTTTATTAAGACCATTTTCTTTATTAACTTTATCTATAAGCTGTTCAAGGTCAAATTCATTAGCCATTGGACATCTTCCTTCCTTAAATTTTTACACACAAACATTATACTATATATCGACACTAATTTCAACACATTTTCCGAATTTCCATAATTTTTAATCGTTTTGTAACTAACAAGGGTGCGAAAGCAAAAGCCCCCACACCCTAAAAAATCCTATTCCTTCACAAAAGCCTTTACAACTTCGCCGTAATAAGCGATATGAAAATCCCCTGCCTGATAGTTAGCGTCAGAAATGCTCTTTACAACAAAGCTGTCCTCTGTCATTTCCTGAGCGTAAAGCTTTTTACAAACAAGCACCATTTCAGCCTGTTCAAAAGTAACAGCGTTTTCGATTTCCACAGGAATCAGGCCTGTCTTTTCCATTTTGTCACAATCTCTTCCACTATTAGCACCACAGAATTTAAGTGCATCTCTGCATTCTTCACCGAAAAAGCTCATTGTAAAATATTCGCTGTTGTCGATAAATTCCTTTGTGTATCTCTGAGGACGGATAACAGTTATAGCACAGTTTTTATTCCACATAACCCCCATAAATCCCCAGCTTGCAGTCATAGTATTGAATTTCTCAATATCCCCTGCTGTCACAAGAAACCATTCCTTGCCGATTTTTGAAAAAGGGTTGATGTTTTCCTTTAAAATA
>JAFTNX010000191.1 GCA_017451665.1 Oscillospiraceae bacterium
AACCTCCATTCTGTCAAGAAGTGGCGGCTGAATTGTATCAAGGTTATTTGCAGTTGTAATAAACATAACCTCGCTCAAATCAAAAGGCATTTCTACATAGTGGTCACGAAATTCCTTATTCTGTTCGCTGTCAAGGACTTCAAGCATTGCTGATGAAGGGTCCCCTCTGAAATCATTACTCATCTTATCAATTTCATCAAGGAGAAGAACAGGATTTTTTGTTCCTGCAAGCTTCATAGCATTGATAATTCTTCCCGGCATAGCACCAACATAGGTTTTTCTATGACCTCTGATGTCAGATTCGTCCTTAACGCCACCGAGAGAAACTCTCACATATTTTCTGCCGAGAGCCTCTGCAACAGAGCGACCAATTGAAGTTTTACCAACTCCAGGAGGTCCATAAAGGCAGATAATCTGTCCCTTAACGTCAGGTGAAAGTGCCTTTACTGAAAGGGTTTCAAGAATTCTCTCCTTGACTTTTTTCATACCATAGTGGTCCTTATCAAGGATTTCCTTAGCCTTTTTAATATCTGTATTATCTGTTGTTGTTTCGCTCCAAGGAAGTTCAAGGCAGGTATCAAGATAAGTTCTGATAACTACTGCCTCCTGAGATGAAGGTGACATCTTATTAAGTCTTTTTGCCTCAGAAGTAAGTTTTTCTTTAACCTCATCAGAAACAGAAAGTGCCTCTATCTTTTCAAGGTATTCGTCGCCGTCTTTTTCGTCATCATCTTCCCCAAGCTCTCTTGAAAGAACACGCATCTGTTCACGGAGATAGTAATCCCTCTGTCCCTTATCAATCTGTTCATTGACCTTAGCGTGAATTTCCTTTTCGATTGCGATAATTTCAACTTCCTTAGTAAGTGAAGTCAAAAGTGCAACAAGCTTTTCGCCAACTGTATTACATTCAAGCATAGCCTGTTTATCGTCAAGTGCGAGAGTAATATTAAATGCTGCAGTTTCAAAGATAGTCTTAGGTGAAGAACAGCCAAGCACAGCACCATAAAGTTCGTTTGGCATTCTTGGAACAACGTTTGCGTATTCTTCAAAAGCGTGTTTTACTTCTCTGCAAAGTGCCTCAACCTCGGCGTCGGAGAACTGTTCCTTACTATAATTAGGAAGTCTTTTAATTTCGGCTTCAAGAAAACCGCCGTCTGACTCTTCAAGTCTTAAAAGCTTAGCCTTATAAAGGCCTTCAACAAGCACTCTTGAAACTCCCTCAGCACCCTTGACAATCTGCTTGATATCAGCGATTACACCGATATTATAAACATCATCAAAAGCAGGTTCATTCACATTAACGTCCTTCTGTGCAGTAAGAAAAATCTTGCCGTCTGCTTTAAGTGCCATTTTAAGTGCCTTAACAGAGCGTTCTCTTGAAACGTCAAAGTGCATAACCATATTAGGAAAAAGCATAATATCTCTCATTGCAACGCAAGGGAGAATAATATTACTTTTACTGTTTTTTACTGTAATTCTTTCTTTCATCAATAACTCCAATCTATATGTAAAAAATAATAATCTATATGTTACATCATAATATTATAGCAGATTACATTTCATTTTGCAAGTGGATATAAATTGAATTAAAACAAACAAAAAAGACCACACAAAAGTGTGGTCTTACATTTGCATAAATTAGTCAGCTACATAAGGAATAAGTGCGCAATGTCTTGCTCTCTTGATTGCCTTTGTGAGTTCTCTCTGGTGGTAAGCACATGTGCCTGTAACACGTCTTGGGAGAATCTTAGCTCTTTCAGTCATACACTTCTTAAGCTTAGCAATATCCTTATAATCGATAGTTTCAGCTCTATCTACGCAGAACATACAAACCTTTTTACGAGTTCTTCTGTTAGGTCTTGCATTTCTTTCCTTTTCCATGGTAAAGTCCTCCTTTTAGATTTTTTGAATTAAACTTTTAGAAAGGAACGCCGTCGTCGCTCAATACTTCTTCAAAATCTGAAAAGTCGCCGATAGCAATTGAATCCTTAGCAGGAGCATTATTGTATGCCGGCTGCTGTGGCTGTGAATAGTTATTTGACGCATTATTTGAATAGCCTGCATTATATGTGTTTCCACCCTGCTTTGGCTCACCTGTAAATGATACGCTGTCTACATAAACTTCTGTTACATAGTGCTTAGTACCATTCTTATCGTCATAGGTTCTTGTTCTCAGGTTACCTTCAACAGCAATCATTCTGCCCTTAGCAAAATATCTGCTGATAAATTCAGCCTGCTGTCTCCATGCAACGCATGTGATAAAGTCAGTCTGTCTTTCTTCGCCCTGTTTAGCATAACCACGGTCAACAGCAATAGTAAAAGTAAGAACTGATACTCCTGTTGGTGTCTGTCTCAAATCAAGGTCCTGAGTAATTCTACCCATCAAAATAACTCTGTTCAGCATAACTCTAATTCCTTTCCATACTCAGATTGTCCTATTACTTAGTTGTAACGAGGAAACGCATAACTCCTTCGTTAATCTTGAGAACTCTCTCAAGCTCAGCTGGGAAGTCAGGCTTTGCTGTAAAGTTCCAGAGTACATAGTAGCCCTCTGTTTCGTAGTTGATAGCATAAGCGAGCTTACGCTTTCCCCACTCATTAACTGTTACGTCTGAGCCGTTTGCTTCAATCATCTCACCGAACTTTGCGATAAGAGCCTTAACAGCCTCTTCACCGTTCTTTACGCTGAAAACAATCATAGCTTCATAGTTGCCTGTAAGTTTTGCCATTTCAATGACACCTCCTTCTGGATTTCGCCTGTACCTTACAAAATACAAGCAAGGATAACTCAATTATTATAACAACTCCCGTGACATTTGTCAAGAGTTATTTACAAAAATTTTGAAATTTCCCTTAAATATTCCTTCAAGCCCTCAGCTGTTTCAGGATGTTTAAGTCCAACGTCGATATTTGCCATAAGAATACCAAGCTTATTTCCCATATCATAGCGTTTTCCTGTAAAGTCAACGCCCACCATTCCGTTAGTTACAGCAAGCTGTTTCATAGCGTCAGTAAGCTGGTATTCTCCACCTGCACCCTTTGGAAGTTTATCAAGAATATCAAAAATTTCACAAGGAAGTGCACATCTTCCGAGAATTGAATAGTTTGAAAATCTTGTTTCAAGAGTAGGCTTCTCAATCATATCTGTAATCTTAAAAAGGTTATCTTTAAGAGTTTCAATCTTCATAGAAGAATACTTGACGATAAATTCGTCAGAAACCTCCTTGATTGCAACAGCGCCCATTCCATAGTCGTCGTATGCCTGACAAATCTGACGACAGCAAGGGTCTTCGCCGATAATAATATCGTCGCCGTAAAGTACAGCAAAAGGTTCATTTCCCACAAAGTTTCTTGCCTGCATAACAGCGTGACCGAGTCCTAAAGTTTCCTGCTGTCTTACATAAGTAATTTTAGCACACTTAGCAGCATAGATAACATCATCAAGAAGCTTTTCCTTATCCTTACCACCCTGTGCAAGACGCATTTCAAGTTCAGGTGCTCTGTCAAAATGGTCCTCAACGATAGTTTTTCCTCTGCTTAAAATGATACAGATTTCCTCAATACCACTTCTTACAGCTTCCTCAACATTATACTGAATTGCAGGTTTATCAACGATAGGAAGCATTTCCTTTGGCATAGCCTTTGTAGCAGGAAGTACTCTTGTACCAAGTCCTGCTGCAGGTATAACAGCCTTTCTGATTTTCATAAACTTCTCTCCTATTTATTATTTAAAGTAAGCTATAATTCCGATAAGTGCAGCCATTACAAGTATCAGATTAGCTGTAATTGAAACTGCAAGTGCAAGTCCAGAAGTGCCACCCTTTTTAGCGATAAGTTCATTTTTTTCTTCTTCGGTAATATCCATATTGTCGATTTCGGTAAGAGTCTTTTTAGCTTTATTGAAGTACCAATAGTTTGCAAACAGTCCACACACGATACTCACTATCATTCGTGACACCGAACAAATCATTGCAATATCAGAAATCATTTCAACATTATCTGCAAAAATCTGTGGAAGTGTAATTCCCGGGAACATTCCATCAAGCATATAAAGAAGCATTGCAGGAATTTCAACTATTGATGCAAAAACAAGGAGTATTACGCCCAAAAGATACATTTTTCTATAAAAGAAATAGTATTCAGGAAATAAAATTGCAGATATATTAAAGGATGTTTTTGTCTTGTTTTTAGAAAAGCCAAAAAAGTTTGCAACATAATAAAGGAAGTTCTTTTTAGCAAATCTTCCGTATTTCTCGCCCTTATGTCCGTCAATATCAACTGTTTTAAGGTCGATTGTCTGTGTCTGCATAAAAGGCTGTTGACCATACATTCCACCACCATACTGTCCGTTCTGCTGGCTGTTTCCGTAAGGGTTCTGGGAATTTCCGTACGGATTGTTAAAAGGTCTTGCCTCCTGATTTGAATTAAGAGGCATTCCACACTTTACACAGAAAAGTCCTGTTGTCGGATTTGAAGTTCCACAGCGAGGGCATCTGATTTCAGACGGTGCATCTTCTTTGCTTTCAAAGTCAACTCTGTCGCCATAAAACTGTTCCCAGTCGCCTCCCTTTTCGTGAAGCTCATAATTTATACATTCCCCTGCCTCGATG
>JAFTNX010000192.1 GCA_017451665.1 Oscillospiraceae bacterium
GACAATTCTCCTTGACGGAAACAGTGGCGAAGCTTACAACGTTGCTAACAAGGACACTCTCATTTCAATCAGAGGAATGGCAGAAATGCTTATTGAAAACTACCCTGAAAGTGGCACAAAGCTGGTATTTGACATTGCTGAAGACATCACAAAGCTTGGTTACAATCCAAAAGTCAAGATGAATTTAGCTACTGACAAGCTTGAGGCTTTAGGCTGGAAGGCACATGTAGGACTTGAAGAAATGTTTAGAAATCTCATTATCAGTATGAAAATGTAAATACAAAAAAATCTCAACTTCGTTTTTTGAAGTTGAGATTTATTTTATACCTATTGCCTTTAAAATTCGCTGTGTGGATTTTCCGTCGCAAGCACCCATATGAAATTCAAAAGCTTCACAAAGGTCTTTGGTTTTTCTGTTTGAAATTTCAAAAGCTACTGCATCAAGAAGTTCTTCTTCCGTTTTGGCAACAGTAGTAGGATAACTTTCATAAGGCACATAACAGCCTCGTGTTTTCATATATTCATCATAGTCAGGTGTGAAAAGTACAAAAGGCTTTTTATATGCAAGATAATCAAACACAATTGACGAATAGTCAGTTATAAGCAGGTCGCACACAGGCAAAAGCTTATCGCTTGGAATATCACAGGTAACTCTGTCCTTATTTTTATTTTCAAAATGAGGGTGGAGTTTTTTTATAAGAAAATACTCATTGTTATTTTCAAAAACAGCGTCAATTTCCTTTTCGCCAACAAGCTGAGGATTATCGGCTGTACCTCTGAAGGTTGGTGCCCACAATACTATTTTTTTATCCTTTGCCTGTGGGTATTTATCATAAAATTCCCTGACACAGTTTTCATTATACTTTTCATCAAAATAAATATCGCTTCTTGAAATTCCCGTAGCCTTAACAACGCCGTCAGGCTGGTGCATTGAATTTTTAATAATTTCAACGCAGTTTTTACTGCTTACTGTAAAAAGGTCATAGTTTGCAAAAACATTCCCCTTATAATACTTAGGAATAGCGTCCTCACAGTCGTAGCCTGCTTTTTTCATAAGTCCGCCTGAATGCCACAGCTGAACAACCTTAGTACCCTTACGTTTTTTACAGGAAGAAACCGGCAGAAAGTTATCACAGATAAAGACGTAATTCGCAGTAGCATAGGATTTCATAAGCTTATTAAGCCACCCGAGAAGTTTAAAATACGAGCATTTCTGAAAATCAAGATAGAATTCCTCAACAGTCAGGTTATCCCTTTTTTTTATTTCGTCGTACATACATTTCATACTGAATGGCAGTTCATTATGGTGTGCATCTGCAAAAATAACGCTTCCCTTTCGGATTTTCTTACCCTTATAAATCCAGTACAGTGCAGGCAGATAGATATGCTGCATTCCCATTTTTGCAATCTGTCTTAAAAAATACGTTATCTTCACAAACTCACCTCTTTTTCTATTTTGGGCTTGTACGGGTTTGGCAAAGGCAAACCGACAGCCGTCAGGCTGTCAAGGTGCAAAGCACCCGTACAAGCATTATTTTAACACACAAAAAATACTTTGTCAAACTTTTAAAAAATCCTTGAAAATGCCAAAACTATGTGCTATAATTCACTTAATTCAGAATATGAGGTGACAGTTATGAAAACTCAAAAACAAATTGACATCAAATCATACAAGGCTGATGGTTTTATTGAAAAATACCAGGAGCTTATAAGAACAACAGTTATTCCCTATCAGTATAATGTTTTATGCGACAGGGCTGATGGGGCTGAAAAAAGCCACGTTATGCAGAATTTTATAAATGCAGGTAAGGCTGTCCGTGGTGAAGATGTTGGCGACGGATTTTACGGAATGGTTTTTCAGGACAGTGATGCTGCAAAATGGATTGAGGCTGCTGCGTATTCCCTTAACGTTAAGCCTGATTCACAGCTTGAAAAAACAGTTGACGAGTTTATCGAAATCATAAAAAATGCTCAGGATACTGACGGGTATCTGAACACATACTTCACCATAAAGGACAAGGACAAGCGCTGGACAAATCTTCTTGAAGGTCACGAGCTTTACTGTTCAGGGCATATGATGGAAGCTGCTGTTGCATATTATGAAGCTACGGGAAAAGATGTTCTTCTGAACGTTATGCTTAAAAATGCAGAACACATTTACGAGCATTTTATTACAAATAAAAATGAGGGATACCCGGGACATCCTGAGGTTGAGCTTGCACTTCTGAAAATGTATCGTGCTACAAAAAACAAGCACTGCCTTGAACTTGCAGAGCATTTTATAAATGTTCGTGGTGTTGACATTCATTTTTATGAAAAGGAACAGAAAAAGCGTGACTGGTCTGTATGGGGAAACAACCCTGTAAATTACGAATACCAGCAGAGCAATGCCCCTGTGAGAGAGCTTTCTGACGCAAGAGGACACGCTGTAAGGGCAGTTTATCTCTACACAGCTATGGCTGACCTTGCTTCAAGAACTGACGACAAAGAGCTTTACAACGCTTGTGTAAGACTTTGGGACAGCATCACAAAGCGTCAGATGTATATAACTGGTGGTATCGGTTCAACTGTTCACGGAGAGGCATTCAGCGTGGATTTTGACCTGCCGAGCGACACAGCTTATGCTGAAACCTGTGCATCAATCGGGCTTATGTTTTTTGCATCAAGAATGCTTGAAAATGAGGTCAGGGGCGAATATGGTGACGTAATGGAAAGAGCTTTTTACAACACAGTTTTAGCTGGAATGCAGCTTGACGGAAAGAGATTTTTCTATGTAAATCCACTTGAAATTATCCCTGGGATTTCCGGAGTATCCCCTACCCACAGACACGACCTTACAACACGTCCAGGCTGGTATGCTTGTGCTTGTTGTCCTCCGAATGTTGCAAGAACAATTACTTCAATCGGGAAATACGCTTATGGTGAAAATGAGGAAACAGCTTTTTGTCACCTTTTTGCACAAGGGGAAATTGCTTTTGAAAACGGCGTTAAATTTGTTTGTGAAACTGAATATCCGTATGGTTTTACAATAAAATACAGCATTATAAGTGGTGGAAAAATGGCTGTGAGAATGCCTTCGTGGAGCAAAGTATTTACCTTGACAGCTAACGGAAACGCCCTTGAATACGACGTTAAAGACGGTTACGCATATTTTGAAGTATCTGACGGTGACTTGATTGAAATCAAGCTTGACGACAGTGCAAAATTCATTTCAGCATCACGAAAAATACCTGCATTATCAGGAAAAGTTGCAGTTACAAGAGGACCTCTGGTGTACTGTTTTGAGGGTGTTGACAATGGTGGCGACGTTATTTCAATTGATTTGAACACAAATTCTAAGATTGATATTCTTGATACTTGTGACAAGCTGAATGGTGCTGTAAGGCTTAAAATCGAGGCTTTTAAAGTATGTGAAGCTGATAGCCTTTACAGTGAAATTACATCTGAAATAGAAAAATTCATAGCGATTGCAGTACCTTATTACACATGGGGTAACCGTGGCGAAAATCAGATGAGAGTCTGGATGGAAAAGGAATAAAACAAAAACCCACTACTGAAAAGTAGTGGGTTAATTTATGCAAAAAAATCTGCTTATTCAATTTCAACCATAATCTTCTGGTTGATTCTTGATGCAC
>JAFTNX010000193.1 GCA_017451665.1 Oscillospiraceae bacterium
GTAAATGGCTCAAGTGGGTAAAGTCCCTCTCTGAATTTAGTAAGTCCCACAGGCACAACAGCCACCGACGAAACATTAGGCATAAGTGCCTCCAAATCGTCAAGCGTTCTCTGAAGTTCTTCGCCGTCATTAAGTCCGGGACAAAGAACAATCTGGCAGTTCAGCATCAATCCACTGTCTGCAATCTGTTTAAGGTATTTGAGTTTTTCCCCTGCAAAGCGATTATTCATCATTTTACATCTCAGTTCAGGGTTTGTAGTATGCACCGAAACGTTGATATTCAGTCGCATATTTACAATTCTCTCAACGTCCTTATCTGTAAGGTTTGTAAGGGTAACATAATTCCCCTGCAAAAATGAAAGTCTTGCGTCATCGTCCTTAAAATAAAGGGTTTCACGCATTCCCGGTGGCATCTGGTCGATAAAACAGAACACGCACTTATTTTTACAGGACTGTTTTTTATCCATAAGAAAGCTTTCAAATTCAAGTCCCAAATCGTCATACTCAGATTTGAAAACCTTTTTACTAAGTCTTTTTCCGTTGTGTTCCCATTCAAGAGTAATCTCATCATAAGCAGTATAAAACATATAGTCAAGCACGTCATTTATCTCATTTCCGTCAACAGAAACAAGCTTATCGCCCTTTTTAAGTTCAGCCTTATACGCTGGTGAATTCTTAATTACGTCAAAAATCTCAACCGACACAACTGTTACCTCCCTTCATCTTACTAATCACGAAAAAAAGCGAAAGGAAGGATTTCTCCTCCGTTTCGCTTCTTGCGTTTTCAGGAAACAGAAACCAACAAGCTATTAGTCAGCCTTGCTGATAACTTCAACACCCTTATAGTATCCACAATTCTTGCATACCTTGTGCGGAGAAGTAAGCTCGCCGCAGTTTGAGCACTTGCAGAGTGCTGGTGGGTCTAATTTCCAAACAGCAGAACGTCTCTTATCACGTCTTGCCTTTGATACCTTTCTCTTTGGTACTGCCATGTTGGCACCTCCTCGCAGTTAATAACTTTCTTTATGATGACACCGTCAGTTAAGCATTATGTTCGCAATCAGATTCATTCAAATCTGTTCCACACACATAACACAATCCTTTACAGTCCTCCTTACAAAGTATCTTTGTAGGTAATGACAGCAGGATATCGCTGACAGCAAGTTCATTCAAGTCAAGGGTATTATCTTCACAAACAACGTATTCATCGTTATCTGTATTACAGTTTCTAACAAGCGTATGCCTGAAACTATATTCATACTCCTGCTCAAATTCCTTAAGGCATCTGTCGCAGGTATGGTCAAGCACAAACTTAGCGTCATAGGACAGAGTAACTATCCCTGCTCTGTTTGAAACTGTTCCACTTACCTCAACCGGTCCGTTAAAATGATAGCTTGAAATCCCTTCAAGTTCTTCAAGTGGGACATTACAGTTTATCTCTCTGCTTTCTCCCGTAAGCTCAAAAAGCTCTTTCAACATAACTATCATAGTCGCACCTCAAACATCACAAATTCCATTATAACTGTTTCAACCGAGGTTGTCAAGAGTTTTTTAAGGAATTTGCAAATTAAAATTTCATTAAATGATTACTTAAAAGCCTTTACATTTGCTGGAAGCTCGTCGTCATCAGCTGATACTGTGAACATAATCTTTACGTTCTTTGAAATCATAGCGAGCTTTTCAAGCATCTTGCAAAGTTCGTTGTAATCTCTGCCACCGATTTTAAGGATACCGTCAACAAAGATTTCCTGGATATCGTAGTTGCCTGCGAGCATACCAGCAACAAAGCCATAGAATGCGTCGTAGCTTGTGATACCGTATTCTTCAGCGTCAACAAGTCTTACCTTGTGAGGAATATCGTATGTGAGCTTCATTCCTCTTTCGATGCAAACAACGTTTCCTGTTGCATTAGCAGCAGATTCCTTAATCATATCAATGAGAACCTTAGTTTTGCCTGTTCCTTTTTTTCCTGTAATAAGATTAATCATATTTAACACTCCATTCTATTTTTAAAGTGCAAAAAGCACTTTGAATTCCTTTTTTAATTAACCGAGCTTAGCTTCGAGTTCAGCCTTCTGTGCCTCATAACCCGGCTTTCCGAGAAGAGCGAACATATTCTTCTTATAGCTTTCAACACCCGGCTGGTTAAATGGGTTAACTCCGAGAATATAGCCTGAAATTGCACAAGCCTTTTCAAAGAAGTAAACCATCTCACCGAAGTTTTCTTCATCGAGAGCGTCAACCTCAAGAACAAGGTTTGGTACGCCACCCTCTGTATGAGCAAGGATTGTTCCCTCATAAGCCTTTCTGTTTACAACAGACATATTCTGGTTTGTGAGGAAGTTAAGTCCATCGAGATTAGCCTCGTCGTTTTCAAGGAAGTAATCCTGCTTTGGATTCTTAATATCAACAACAGTTTCAAACATAACTCTTGCACCGTCCTGAACAAACTGTCCAAGTGAGTGAAGGTCTGTTGAGAATGTAGCTGATGAAGGGAAAATACCCTTGTTATCCTTACCTTCTGATTCGCCGTAAAGCTGCTTCCACCATTCAGCCATCATTGTGAATGAAGGGTCATAGCTTATGAGCATTTCAACTGACTTACCCTTTCTGTAAAGGATATTTCTGATTGCAGCGTATGTGTAGCAATCATTTCCGTCGTCGTTCATATAAGCTTCTCTCGCCTTAGCAGCACCAGCCATAATCTTATCAATGTCACAGCCTGCAACAGCGATTGGGAGAAGTCCTACTGCTGTAAGAACAGAGAATCTTCCGCCTACGTCGTCAGCAATAACGAATGTTTCATAGCCTTCCTTATCTGAAAGCTCCTTGAGTGTTCCTCTTGCCTTATCAGTTGTAGCAAAAATTCTTGTCTTAGCCTCTTCCTTGCCGTACTTATCTTCAAGAAGCTTCTTGAAAATTCTGAATGCAAGTGCAGGTTCAGTAGTTGTACCCGACTTTGAAATTACGTTAACGCAGATGTCCTTACCTTCACAGATAGAAAGCACTTCGTTAAGATATGTCGGGCTGATATTGTTACCAACATAATAAATGTCAGGTGTATCCTTTTTAAGGTTGTTGTAGAATGGTGACTTTAAAAGCTCGATAGCAGCTCTTGCACCAAGGTATGAGCCTCCGATACCGATAACGATAAGCACGTCAGCCTTTTCCTTAATTCTTTCGGCAGCAGCCTTGATTCTTGCAAATTCTTCCTTATCATAATCAACAGGAAGGTCAACCCAGCCAAGAAAATCATTTCCGAGACCTGTCTTGGTAGCGAGAAGGTTATGAGCAGCAGTTACCTGTGTCTTGATGCCTTCCATTTCGTGTTCGGAAATAAATCCTTCGAGGTATTTTGTGTTAAGTTTAATAGACAATGTATTTCAGTTCCTTTCCAAATGACCAAAATGGTCACAACTATCTGAATATATTTTACTATAAAACAGAAATTATTGCAAGGAGTTTTGAGTTTCTCGGAAACATTTGTATATCTTGCACAGAAAAATCATCCCAAATTCAGCAAATTTAACCACAGCCTTTTAAGTGCAAGTCCCACTGTCATAGGTGAAACATTCTCTTTTACGACAATTTCGCAAGAAAAAACCTCACCTTCTCCGTCAACAAGTCTTACATCACCCACTTTTGTACCTTTTTTAACAGGTGCGTCAACGGAATTTTCTCTCTCAAAAAGAGCAGTTATATTTGATGAGCCACCTTTTTTAATAAGCACAGGTCGGATTTCAGACACAGAAACCTCAGCTTTTTGCTTTGCGCCGTTATTCACCTTGATTTTTTCAAGGGCTTTTTTAGGAATTTCAGGGGTGTAGATTTCGTATGCCGAAAAGCCAAAATCCAGTAAATTCTTGGCATCGGTAAATCTCAAATCTGCATCTTCACAGCCCGAAACCACGCACACAAGCGTCATTCCGTTTCTTTTTGCAGTAGCAACAACTGTGTTTTTTGAAGCTTCATCATAGCAAGCCTTCATTCCACAGATACCGTTGTAGCTCCTCACAAGGCGATTTGTGTTTACAAGCTCGGTTTTTCCGCCACGCACATAGTCAATCCATGTGCAGAAATACTTGTCAAGGTAATCGTATTTCAAAAGCTCACCTGCAAGAATTGCCACATCACAGGCTGTTGTGACGCTTTTTTCGCTCATTCCCGTAACGTCATCAAAGTGGGTGTTTTTCATTCCAAGAGAAACAGCAGTTTCGTTTGCTACATTTATATAAGAAGCCTCACTTTTAAATAGTGCCTCCGAAAGTGCATAGCAGGCGTCGTTGGCATTTCCGATTGTTATACTTTTTAAAAGCTCGGAAACTGTTATTTTTTCACCTACATCAAGCCAGATTTGTGTGCCTCCCTGACTGTTAGCCTCGGAAGACGCAACTACTTCGGTGTCAAGGGTAATTTCCCCTGCCTCGATTTGTCTTGCAGTAAGATAAACCGTCATCAGCTTTGCAAGATGTCCCATATGTATTGGCTGAATACTGTTTTTTGATGCTATAACTTCACCCGTCTGTGACTCCATAAGACAGGCGAAGTCCCCACTGCACTGTGCCTCCACAACCTCAGCAGAGGCAGGCAAATCAATTTCCACATCAACCCCACCGTCAGCGTAGGCAGTTGTGCCAAAGGTAAGCAGAGTTACAGCACAGCATAGAAATA
>JAFTNX010000194.1 GCA_017451665.1 Oscillospiraceae bacterium
AATCATTTTCTGCTTTTCCATAAGGGCAAGAATTGCACTTGCAACTTCATCATCAGAAACAATTGCTATATCATCAACATATTCCTTAACAATTGCGAAGGTGTTTTCGCCAGGTTTTTTAACAGCGATACCGTCAGCGATTGTTGAAACAGACGTAAGACTTTCAATTTCATCATCTTTGATTGAATTGAACATACTTGGAGCGCCTGATGCCTGAACGCCATAAACCTTTACAGACGGACGTATTTGTTTTACGGTGTAGGCAATACCTGAAATAAGTCCTCCACCACCGATTGGAACAACAATTGCGTCGATATTATCAAGCTCATTGAGAATTTCAAGAGCGATAGTTCCCTGACCTGCGATAACATTCTCATCATCAAAAGGATGCACAAAGGTATAGCCCTTACTGTCACGAAGTTCAATAGCTTTCTGGTATGCGTCGTCGTAACAGCCTTCCACTAGGCAGACATCTGCGCCAAAGCCTTTTGTAGCCTCAACCTTTGAGATAGGTGCGCTATCAGGCAGGCAGATAAGTGATTTAATTCCATTTTTTGTAGCTGCAAGAGCAACGCCCTGAGCGTGGTTTCCTGCCGAGCAGGCAATAACTCCGTGTTTCTTTTCCTCGTCAGACAGCATAGCGATTTTGTATGCCGAGCCTCTTACTTTGAATGAGCCTGTAATCTGCAGATTTTCAGGCTTGAGATAAAGTTCACAGTCAGGAGCAATTCCATAAGCTCTGACCACATTTGTTTCACGGGTAATGTTTTTTAACACCGTTTGTGCGTTAAATACCTTGTCAAGTGACAACATTCTTCATTCCACCTTTCAGCTTTTTACAAGTTTATGCTTCAAGGCAAATAAAAAACCGCCTCAAAGCTTTAATTTTGCTTTGAGACGGGTGTAATTCTCACACTCGCGGTACCACTCAAATTGCAGATACAAAAATCTGCCACCTTATCGAAGTCAGACAACTTCTATGCACTAACGCAGCATACTCGGGAAACGCCTACTGGGTGTTAAGCCTTTGGGATTTCCGGCTCGGAAGGGATAAGAAATCTACTGTCCTTTATCGGGCTCACACCATCCCCGACTCTCTGAAAAATTCGTCGTAGCTTCCGTCTTCGTCAACGCCTTTATAATTTCTGTTTTGTCTTTTAGCACATCAAAGTGCTGATGTCAATAGTTTTTTGAAAAAAATTTTTTATAAGAATTTGCAACTTTTTGGAAATCTCTGGTGTATTACTTATGAAAGCACAAAATTTTCGGAGGTTTTTATATGAAAAATAAGATAATTTCTTTCCTTTTGGCTGTTGCTTGTGTATTTTCATGTAGCTGTGGAAAAAGCAGTGACAAGAACACAAAGGAAACCACAACAGAGGCTACTACCACCACAACAACTGTTGCAACTACAACTACAAATGCTACAACCACAACTGCACCTGTTGAGGAAGAAATCAAGGTTGACCCTACTGAAAACAAGGGTAAAGCTGTTAAAATTGAACTTAGTGGTGACAAAAATGACAGCTTTGTAACTGAAGAAGCCTGCTATGCTGTAACTGAAAACGCAATTCTTTATTTCAGCGAGGGTGTTACTGTTCGTGGCGACATTGGTGAATGTGCTGAAAAGAAGCTTGCAGACGTAGAAAGAATAACAGGACTTGATTTTAAAGTAAAGGTTGAAAGTGAATATGATATTCAGCCTGCAATAGACCTTTATTTTGGTGAAGGAAACTTTGAAGGTCTTAACGCTGACGACACTTACGTCAACATTCTCATTGTAAATCTTGAAAACGACGAAATCGAATGGGCAGACCACAATCACGCTTTACTTGATGACGAGGACCTTTATTTTGAAGCTGAGGTTTCAAACGTTGCTCACCACGAGCTTATTCACGTTGTTTTTCTCAATAACTATGTTGACCTTGGAGCTACACTCGATGAGGGAATTGCAGAATTTTACACTGAAAAGCTTATGAAGGAATACGAAAATCAGACATGGAGCTGGGTACAGTACTACTTCCCTTATGATTTTGATGACAGCTCTATTCTCAAGGGTAAAGACGGTTTTGAATGTAACTTTGTCAATGAAGAAAACCGCAGTTATCACTATACCTACGGTCTTTTCTTTGTACATTTCCTTTATGAAACCTATGGAGAAAATATTTTAATGGACATCGGTAAGGCTGCAACAGATGATAAATTTGACCCATCTTATGACCCAAATGACGAAAGCTCTATAAAGGCTGACGACGAACAGCTTAAAAACATTATTATTTCAGTTACGGAAGATGACGTTTTTGAAAAGTTTGCACAGTGGTACAAGGACAATCTCTCAAGACTTCAGACAGAATGGAAGGACTATATGACTTCTATCGGTGAAGATGTATCTTTTCTTTAATCTTATATAAAACAAACCTCGTAAAATCAGTTTCTCTGAATTTACGAGGTTTTATTATCTTTATTTTTAATATTCAGCAGGACAATTGCCAGAAGAATAAGGGTTATGCCTATGATTTTTGTGAGGCTTTTTTCTTCGTTATAAAAGGTCATTCCCATAACAGCACCTACAAGTGGCTCAACAGCAACAATTATAGCTGCCTTTGAGGATTCCATTTTTGAAAGTCCCCATGTGTAAAAAAGATACGGGAGAATTGTGCACACAACGCCTATTCCGATACACCAGAAAATAAGCTCCGGGTTTTTTGAAATTATGCTGAAGGTTTCGTCAGGGTTACTTATGGGGAATGCACCCACAAGACCAAAAACAAAGGTATAGGCTGTGACTGTGAGGCTGTTGTATTTTTCTAATGCAAAGCGACCGAAAATTGTATACAGACCGTAAAAAAGTCCTGACGCAAGTCCTATCAGCACGATTTTTGAAGTTATATTTTCGCTTTTTGAAAGGCCTGCTACAAAAACACAGCCTACAAAGGTCATCACTAACGCTATCAGCTTTTGTGAAGTGATTTTTTCTTTGAAAATAACTCTTGAAATGAGCATTATAAACACAGGTGAGGTATACAAAAGCACAACTGCCACAGATGTCTGGGAGTGTATCATTGTATAAAAATAGCAGGCGTTAAACAGCACTATGCTTATTATTCCCGTGCCGATAAAAAACCACATATCCTTTAGTTTTATCTTTAAATTGTTTTTATCTGTAAATGCTACTGCAAGCATCATAAGAGGTGCTGACACAAGCATTCGCACAAAGGTAATCTGCAATGCGTCAAGTCCCGACTGTGAAAGGGCTTTTATAAATATACTTATAATTCCCCACAGGATACCTGCAAGAAGTACAGAAAATACCGAAAGGTATCGTTTCAAAATTTTTCACCTTACTTATTGAGAAATTCGGCAGTTTCAAGAAGTGTTTTCACTGCGTTTTCGTCGTTTATTGCAGGAGTATTGTCGGTGTTGTGGCTGACAACAGGCTGTGAATACTCTTTGACGTTTATCATTTTCATTATGTCTTTTACGGTATTCAGGGCAGGTTCCCATTCGCCGTTTCCACCACCCACAAGAATGATACTTCCCTTTTTAGCTTTAAGATTTGGTTTGTTTTTATTAAAATAGCTCTGGGAAAAATAACGCTGAAATCTGCTTGCGACGTTTAGAAATTCACCTGTTGGCTGTGAAAAATAAATGGGAGTTGCAACAACAACATTATCGCAGTCTATGAGGTAATCATAGATTTCCTGCATTTTGTCCTTAATAACACAGCCGTCAATTTCACGACATTTACGACAATCAACACAAGGAGAAATTTTATCCTTATAGCAATTCACGATTTTAAATTCACCATCAAGGTTTTTTGTGAGAATTTTTAAAAGCGACGCAGTATCGCCGTTACTTCGTGGGCTACCGTTAAAAATCAGAGTTTTTTTCATTTTATTTCCTTTCTGAAACTATACGCTCTTTATTTTCAAGGACATATTTTCTGAAATTTGAAACTGTTGGCACAGCAAGGTTTTCCTTAGGGAAAACAAAGCCGACAGTTCTTTTATTCATTGGGAATTTAAGTGGAAGTTCGATTACGCTACCCTCTGAAAGCTCACGCTTTGCCATTTCTCTTATAATGCAGGCAACTCCCATTCCGATTTTTGCAAACTCAATAAGCAGGTCCATATTTGTTACTTCTAAGAATTTATTAACTTCAATTCCGTGCTGATTGAGATAATTATCAACAAAAACTCGTGAAATATTTTCTTCGTCAAGGAGCATTAAGTTTGCACTTTCAAGGAGGGTTGGGGTATCAGCGTCAGGGGTTGAAATTCTTGTTTTGAGGTTTTCGATATAGGTAGGAGTTGCAACAAAAATATCTTCAAGCTCGCTGATTGGAATAAAATCTTCGCCAAAATCATTGCCATTCTGATTAACAACCAGAGCTGCGTCAATTTTTCCCTGTTCAAGAAGCTTCATAGTCTTAGCAGATGATTGGTTGTCGATTGTAATTCTGACGTGTGGGTTTTCTTCAATAAAGCCCTTTAAAAACGGCACAAGAACAAATCTGCAAAGGCTTGCTGAAACTCCTATTCTGATTTTTCCGATTCCTAAATCGTGGAGATTTTTGATTTTCTTTTCTCCTGCCTCGATAGCAGCAAAAGCAATTCTCAGCTGTTCAAAAAGTGTTTTTCCCTCGTCGGTGAGGGTAATTCCCTTTCGTGAACGTTTTAAAAGAATTGCGTCAAGTGACTCTTCAAGCTTTGAAATACTCTTACTTACAGCAGGCTGTGAAATATACAGCTTTTCGCTTGCTTTTGAAATACTTCCTGCCTGAGCAACTGCATAAAATATTCTGTACTGATTTAAATTCTGCTCCATACTTCCTCCATTCAACCTCATAACTAAAAGTTATTGTAACTATTCCAAATATGTATTTTAATTATATCATATTATGTGGTATAATTGCAATAGGAAATTATATTTTTTTCGCTGAAAGGAATGATTTTTATGGGTATGACCATGACTCAGAAAATTCTTGCAAAGCATGCAGGACTTGACGAAGTAAAGGCCGGACAGCTTATTATGGCTGACCTTGATTTGGTTTTGGGAAACGACGTTACTTCTCCTGTTGCAATCAACGAATTTAACAAGGCTGGCTTTGACGGGATTTTTGACAGAAAAAAAGTTACAATGGTAATGGACCATTTTACTCCTAACAAGGACATAAAGGCTGCTACACTTTCAAAGCAGTGCAGAGATTTTTGCAACAAGTATGACATTGAGCATTTTTATGACGTAGGCGACATGGGAATTGAGCATGCACTTCTTCCTGAAAAAGGTCTTGTAATTCCTGGCGATTTGGTAATCGGTGCTGACTCACACACCTGTACATACGGCGCTCTCGGGGCGTTCTCAACAGGTGTTGGCTCAACTGATATGTGTGCTGGTATGGCTACCGGAAAAGCGTGGTTTAAAGTACCTTCTGCTATAAAATTCAACCTTACAGGAAAGCTTAACAAATACGTTTGTGCTAAAGACGTTATTTTACACATCATCGGAATGATTGGTGTTGACGGCGCATTATACAAGTCAATGGAATTTGTTGGCGAAGGTGTGAGAAATCTTAGCGTTGAGGACAGACTTTGTATGGCAAACATGGCTATCGAAGCAGGTGGAAAAAACGGTATTTTTGAAGTTGACGAAAAGACCATTGAGTACGTTAAGGAAAAGACCGACAGAGAATTTACTGTATTTACTGCTGATGAAGACGCTGAATACGATGAAGTTTATAACATTGATTTAAGCACTATCAAGCCTACTGTTGCATTCCCTCACCTCCCTGAAAACACAAGGACTTTTGATGAAATTGATGAAGTTATTATCGACCAGGTTGTTATCGGCTCATGCACAAACGGTAGAATTGAAGACCTTAGAGCTGCTGCTGAAATACTCAAAGGCAAAAGAATTGCCAAGAATGTAAGATGTATTATCATTCCTGCTACACAGAAAATCTGGAAAATGGCTATGAATGAAGGGCTTTTTGATATTTTCATTGACGCAGGCTGTGTTGTTTCAACACCTACTTGCGGACCTTGTCTTGGTGGTCACATGGGTATTCTTGCAAAGGGCGAAAGAGCTGTTGCTACCACAAACAGAAACTTTGTAGGACGTATGGGACACCCTGAAAGTGAAGTTTATCTTGCATCCCCTGTTGTTGCTGCTGCGTCAGCTATCACAGGTAAAATTTCTCAGCCAAGTGAAGTTATGGAGGGTTAATTATGAAGGCATTAGGAAAAGTACATAAATACGGCGACAACGTTGACACAGACGTAATTATCCCTGCAAGATATCTTAATTCTGCTGACGCAAAGGAGCTTGCTTCTCACTGTATGGAGGACATTGACGCTGACTTTGTAAACAAGGTTCAGGCAGGCGACATTATGGTTGCAGAGGCAAATTTTGGTTGTGGCTCATCAAGAGAGCACGCACCTATTGCAATCAAGGAAAGTGGGATTTCTTGTGTAATTGCTAAGACATTCGCAAGAATTTTTTACAGAAACGCTATTAACATCGGTCTTCCTATCATTGAATGTGTGGAAGCAAGCGAAAGAATTTCAGCAGGTGATGAAGTTGAAATCGACTTTGACACAGGCGTTATTACAAACAAAACCAAAAACGAAACATATCAGGGACAGCCTTTCCCTGAATTTCTCATTAACATTATAAACAAAAACGGGCTTCTCAACTCATTGAAATAAACTTTACAGAGGTAGTATTATGGAAAAGAAAATTGCTGTTATCAAGGGTGACGGTATCGGCCCTGAAATTGTGTGTGAGGCACAGAAAGTGCTTGACAAAGTAGGCGAAAAGTTCGGACACGTTTTTAATTACACAGATGTACTTATGGGTGGAATTGCCATTGACAAGACAGGCGTTCCCCTCCCTCAGGATACAATTGACGTTTGTCTTGCGTCGGA
>JAFTNX010000195.1 GCA_017451665.1 Oscillospiraceae bacterium
ATGGAAACTGTATTTTCACAGAATTTTTAATAACAACAATAAAACTCGGTAAAGCAAATAGCTCTACCGAGTTTTTTATAAGTTTTATTCAATAGCAATATAAACATCCATATAGTGAATACCTTCGGAATCATATTCCTTTTCAAAGCAGTCAATGATTTTTTTATCATCACAGTGCTTTATCCCGTTTATGCTCATATGAGTCATCAACAGCTTGTATGCGTTTGGAATTTTTGTGAAAGGTGAAATCATAGGATTTTTTATTGTAACAGCAATATATTTTTGCTTTTTTTGTGTGATAATCTCCATATCATCATTCACACAAGAATAATCATCAGGTAAAATCAATGCAGCGGCGTATCCGTGCATATTGAACACGTTTATCTGTTCCTGGGACAGAACAGGGAAATCCCAACCTATTATTATCGGATTTTCAACTCCAAGGGTTTCAGCCCATCTGTGTACGTGGAAAATAGCATCGTCTTCTGGCTCTCTGCTGATAACAGCATATTTTATATATCTGAAAGCCTCAACTTCTTCAATTCTTATGTCCGAATAACATTCGTCACTAATATTCAGGTCACCACGAATCAAGTCGTCCATACTGCAGGAAAACAGTTCGCAAATCTCCATAACCTTGTCCATTTCAGGATATGCTGAATTAAGTTCCCATTTTGAAATGGTTTGACGTGACACGTTGAGTTTTTCAGCAAGCTCCTCCTGTGTCATTTTGTTACTCATTTTTCGCAAAAATTGTAAATTCTGTCCGAAACTCATATTGCACAACTCCTTTGTATATGATAAGGAAATCTTATCATAAAAGCAGAATTATATCCACCAACTTTACAGTTCTTTTTTAAAGATAAATGCAACTCAAGGTTGCATTTATCTTATCTGTTTTTATTCATAAGGTCGATAACTTCTTTCATAAGGTCGGCAGTTTTCTGCTTTTTGTCAAGTCTTACTGCAAAATACGGTTTCTTGACATCATTAAAAAGAAGTCTGTTTTTATAGCTTCCCATAAGTGCCTGAATCTGTTCAACAGTAGGGGATTTGATAAAGAAAAGAATGTTTTCGCCACGCTGTGTGATTTCTGTAATTCCCAGCGAAGAAGCTGTGTTTCTCATAAGAGCAACATTCACAAGCCCCACAACCGATTTCGGCGGTTCGCCGTATCTGTCAATAAGCTCGTCGATTACATCCTGCGAATCCTCTTCACTTTCGATTGAAGCAATTCTTCGGTAGCAGTCAATTCGCTGTGTAAGACTTTCAATGTAGCTTTCAGGAATGTATGCGTCAATGGAAATGTCAACAAGACAGTCCTCCGAGCTTTTTGGCATAGCCTCGCCCTTCTGTTCAGCAATAGCCTCGTTTAAAAGCCTAAGGTACATTTCGTATCCCACAGCTTCCATATGCCCGTGCTGTCTGCCACTTAAAATTGACCCTGCACCTCTAATTTCAAGGTCACGCAAAGCAATTCTGAAACCTGAACCAAACTGTGTGAATTCTCTTATTGCGTTAAGTCGCTTTGATGCGATTTCTGTAAGAACTTTTCCACGTCTGAATGTGAAGTAGGCAAAAGCACGTCTGCTTGAACGCCCTACACGACCTCTCAGCTGATAAAGCTGTGAAAGTCCCAGCCTGTCAGCGTCCTCAATAATAAGGGTATTCACATTTGAAACGTCAACTCCCGTTTCAATGAGCGTAGTACAAACAAGAATGTCAATTTCGTGGTCGATAAGCTGTCGCCAGATTTCCGAAAGCTCATTTTCAGGAATTTGTCCGTGTGCTGACGCAATTCTCGCTTCAGGTAACATCTGCTGTAATTTATATACACAGGCGTCGATAGTTTCAATTCTGTTGTGAATGTAATACACCTGCCCACCACGACGAAGTTCCTTTGCGATAGCCTGTGCCACAACTCCGTCATTGTGTTCAATAACATAAGTCTGGATAGGGTGTCTGTCCTGTGGTGGCTCTTCAATAACCGACATATCACGGATACCACTCATAGCCATGTTAAGCGTTCTCGGGATAGGTGTAGCCGAAAGCGTCAGCACGTCAACACCACTAAAAAGCTCCTTGAAACGTTCCTTGTGCTTAACTCCGAAACGCTGTTCCTCGTCAATAATTACAAGCCCTAAATTCTTGAATTTAACATCCTTCTGAACAAGTCGGTGTGTACCTATTACAAGGTCAATTGTTCCGTTGTTGAGCTGTCTTATAATCTGCTGTTGCTGTTTTGGAGTACGAAAACGTGACAGCAATTCAACCTTTATCGGGAAATGCTCAAAACGTTTTATAGCTGTCTGATAGTGCTGCCACGCTAAAACCGTGGTAGGCACTAAAATTGCACACTGCTTTGAGTCCAGCATACATTTAAAGGCTGCACGCAAAGCAACCTCTGTTTTTCCAAAGCCAACGTCACCACAAAGAAGTCTGTCCATAGGGACTTCTCTTTGCATATCCTGCTTGATTTCTTCAATGGCACGAAGCTGGTCGTCGGTTTCCTGATAGTCAAATCTCTCCTCAAAATCTGCCTGCCAGTCGTTGTCAGCTGAAAAAGCAAAGCCCTTTGACATCTGACGCTGTGCATAAAGCTTTATAAGCTCATCAGCCATATCCTTTACGGCAGTTTTAACTCTTGTTCGTGTTTTCTGCCACTCGGTTGAATTTAACTTGTTCAGCTTAACAGAGCTGTCATCTCTCGGCCCGATATAACGTGAAACAAGGTCAAGCTGTGTTACAGGAACATAAAGTACATCTGTGCCGGCGTATTTTATGGTGATGTAGTCCTTAGTAATTCCACCGTTTTCTAGCTTTGAAATACCTGCAAAACGACCAATTCCGTAAAGGCTGTGAACAACCAAATCCCCCGAAGAAATATCCGAAAGATTTTTGATTTCCTCGCCTTTTTTACGCTTAGGCTTTGTTTTCTTTTTGGAATTTAAAGCCTTCATCTGTGTGAGAAGGGCACATTTCGTATCAGGGTATTCAAAACCACCAGAAACCGAGCCTTCCCTGACGTAAACCATTTTTGGAATGATTTCTGATTTTTCGCTGAAAATTTCAGCAGGAATACCTGCCTCACGCAAATCATTTACAATGATAGGAACAGTTTTTTCACTTCCTGCAAAAACCACAACGCAGTATTTTTCCCTCACGAATGTGTCAAGCTCTTCGATAAGGTGTTTGATGTCACCACCCCAGCTTGCTGTCTGATAGCAGTTAGCGTTTATGAGAGTTTTGATAGTTATGTCGTTGTTTCCACGCATAAATGTGTCAAGAAGTACAAGTCTTGTTTTTTCACATCTCAAAAGCAAATCTGAAAATTCCAGATAAAAGCCTTCAAGACTTTTAAAAAGTATGCCTTCCTCGTACATTATCTTTAAATCTTCAGAAAGCTGACCTAAAAAGCCCTTTGACTTTTCAAGGCAATTCTGATATTCTGAAATAACAGTAAGCTGTGAAAAATAATCAAAAACCGTTCCCGTTTCTTCATAGGCAAGCTTGTAGTATTTGTCCTTGTTTGTAAGGGAAATACCAGCTTTTATAAGGTCGATGTCGTTGTTTAAAAACTGTCTTATGAGGTCGGTTTTTCTGCCCCTCACTCTTGAAGAAACAGCCTCAATTCTTGAAATAAATTCCTCGTCCGAAGAAAAAATAATCTCGTTTGCAGGACGGATTGTAATTTTGTCAATGGTGTCAGTTCTTCGCTGTGACTCAACGTCAAAATAAGAAATGCTGTCGATTTCGTCGCCCCACAGCTCAATTCTCACTGGGTTTTTTGACTGGACAGGGAAGATGTCAACGATACTTCCTCTTATGGAAAACTGCGACTGCCCCTCGACCTGTTCGGCCTTTGTGTATCCTGATGAAACAAGTTTCTGAGTAAGCTTAGCTGTATCAATTTCGCTTGCGGAAGAAATTTCAAAGGAGTATTCCTCTAATTTTTTTGGTGGAATAGTGCCTTGCAGACAAGCCTCAACTGACGCAGTCATAATTTTGCATTCGCCACTCAAAATTCTGCTTAAAGCCTCAATTCTCATATGCTCGTATTCGTAGGAAATGCCCTCGATGTGTGTAAAGTTATAATCCTTTGCAGGATAAAAGCAACACAAATCGCCTCCGTAGAGCTGATTTATGTCGTCGCATAAACGTCTTGCAGAGGCTTCCTCGTCGCATATTATAAGTAGCTGTGAAAGTCGGGAAAGTCCCACAGCAACGTGTGCCTTGTGAATGTTAGAAACACCCGTCAGTGAAAGGGGAGTTTTCCCGTTTAAAACAGCCTTTTCAGTATCCTTGTAAAAGGGTTGGTTTTTTATAATTTCGCTGAAAATATTCAATGTATTGCACCTTTTCTTTAAGAGTTAAAAGAGTTCATAGCCTTGTCAATCTGTCCAGAAACTATCTTTTCGACAGCCTCGCAGGCGTTATCAAGGGCAGTTTTAAGAGCCTTCATTTCGTCGTCAGAAAACCTGGAAAGCACCCAGTCAGCAAGGTTGTAATCAGGATGTGGTTTCTTTCCCACACCCATTTTAATTCTCGGAAAATCCTCGCTTCCTGTCAGTTCAACAATACTTCTTATGCCGTTGTGACCACCGTGAGAACCCTTTCTGCGAATTCTCA
Organism: Oscillospiraceae bacterium; assembly: GCA_017451665.1. GTDB lineage: Bacteria > Bacillota > Clostridia > Oscillospirales > Ruminococcaceae > JAAZZIT01. The sequence continues at coordinate 4,630 of JAFTNX010000195.1, forward strand.
TTTTTGACGGTTCAAGGGAAATATCATCATAGATAACAAGTACGTTTTCTATTGGAATTTTGTAGAAATTCATCGCCTCAACAACAGCTTCGCCAGAGTTATTCATATAGGTCTGAGGCTTCATAACAAGACAGCATTTCCCACCGATATTCACTTCGCCGACGTAGGATTTGAATTTTGCCTTTTTAACCTCAAAGCTCATTTTTTCGCAAAGTCTGTCGATAGTTAAAAAGCCTGCATTGTGGCGTGTGTTTTCGTATTGAATACCAGGGTTTCCAAGTCCCACGATAATAAATTCAGGCTTGCCCTTTGAAGCTTTCTGTTCGTCAAGCTTGTTAAAAATATCCCATATGCTCATATTATATTCCTTTCAAAACCACTTTAACCCCATTACCGTAAGGTATGGGGTGTTTGTTTATGTATAAAAAATCTCATCTATGCTATTTTAACATAGATGAGAGAAATTTGCAAGAGGGAATTCAATGCACAATGCACAATTTACAACGAGTCTTTTGGTATGACCGTATGGTTTTAATGTAATAAATATATCATATAAATATGATAAAGTCAATAGTACTGATTAGTACTAATTTTTGGAGGTGTGAGTATGTATTTTCAGAGGCTCAGAGATTTGAGAGAAGATAAGGATATGAGCCAGACACAGATAGCTGAACTTCTCTTTACAAGTCAGACAGTATACTCACGTTATGAGCGTGGTGTAAGAACAATCCCCGTTGAGCATCTTCTTATTTTAGCTGATTTTTATGGGGTTTCCACCGACTACATTTTAGGCAGAACAAATGAAAAAACCACAAACTAAAAGCGTCACTACTTAAAAAAGTAATGACGCTTGTTTTTTATTTCTTCTCAAACTTTTCGATACGTTTTTTGAGTTTTTTGATTGCGTACTCTTCCTTGATTGAAGTTTTTCCACGCTCGATTGCAAGCGCACCGTCAGGTACGTCGCTTGTGATAGTTGAGCCGGCAGCAGTATAAGCACCCTTGCCCACCTTGACAGGTGCAACAAGATTTGTGTTACAACCGATAAATGCGTTGTCCTCAACAACAGTTCTGAACTTGTTTTCGCCGTCGTAATTAGCAGTAGCAACTCCACAACCAAAGTTTACGTTTGCACCTACGTCGCTGTCCCCGACGTAAGTAAGATGTGAAACAGCTGTGCATTTTCCGATAGTTGAATTTTTAATTTCAACAAAGTCGCCGATTTTAACGCCTTCAAGAATTTTACTGTTAGGTCTGAGCTGAACAAAAGGCCCGATTTTAACGTTTTTCTCAACCTCAGCTTCATAAGCCTGAACGTTGTTCAGAACTGAATTTTCACCGACAATTGTGTCCTCGATAATGCAGTTAGGACCAATAACACAGCCCTTTGAAATCTTGGTTTTTCCTTTAAGAATAACCCCAGGGAGAATTGTAGCGCCACCCTCGATTTCAACCTCAGGTGAAATGATAACTCCGTCAAGACAAGTGAATTCAACACCGTTGTCAAGATGCTTGTCAATAACAGAAATTCTCGCAAGCTCGTTTAATTTCAGAAGTCCACGTCTGTCGTTTGCACCAAGAGCGATAATAGGATTGTCAGACATATAAGCCCCTGCACGTCTGCCCTCGTCAATGAGTAGGGAAATGCAGTCTGTGAGATAATATTCACCCTGAGCATTGTTTGGTGTGAGCTTTGAAAGAACACCTAAAAGTGCCTTTGTTTCAAACCAGTAACAGCCTGAATTTATTTCGCAAATCATAAGCTGTTCAGGCGTAGCGTCCTTCTGTTCAACTATTCCGGAAATTCCGTTTTCGCTTCTGATAATTCTTCCGTATCCGGTAGGATTTGAAAGCTGTGTTGTAACAATTGTAACAGCGTTTCCTTCAGCCTTGTGAAGCTCAAGTGCTTCATTTATAGTGTAATCATCAATAAAAGGTGCGTCACCACAAAGAACAAGTGTATGGGAATTTTCATTTTTCTTGAGAAAATCCACAGCCTGCATAACAGCGTGACCTGTGCCAAGACGGTCGTACTGCATTACTGTTTCGTATTTTCCACCAAGATATTCGTCAAGAATTTCAGCACCAAAGCCTTTTACAATGCAAAGATTATTAAGCCCTGCATCTTCACAAGCACTTAATACCCAGCGAAGCATAGGTACTCCAAGTACTTCACATAAAACCTTTGGCTTGTCGGTTTTCATACGCTTACCCTGACCACCTGCAAGAATAATTACGTTGTCGTTCATAATCAAATCTCCATTTCTTTTATCAAGGAAATATTTATGCTATAATTATACTATATTTTTTTAAAAAATACAATAGAAAATCAAAGGTTTTTAAATACTTGGATAAAAAACCTTATAAACCTGCCTTTACTAAAAGAAAAGCGCATTTTCTTTGTGCAAAGTACATAAAAAAAGGTGGGGAAGATTATGCAAAATTTTTCGTTAATTTTCACCCTAAAAGTATAGTAATTTTGTAAAAAATCTGCTATAATGGTTTTATGACCGTCAAGCTTTGTTAAATAGGACGTTTAAAGTGTTCGGATAATAAAGATTGTACGGAAAATTCAATTTTTTTGGAGGTTGATTTACCAATGGGTAAGAAGTATGTTTACCAGTTTAACGAAGGTAATGCAAGCATGAGAGAGCTTCTCGGCGGTAAGGGTGCAAACCTTGCTGAAATGACAAGCCTCGGTCTCCCTGTACCACAGGGTTTCACAGTTTCAACTGAAGCATGTACTCAGTATTATGAGGACGGCCGTCAGATTAACGCTGACATTCAGGCTGAAATTATGGAAAACATCACAAAGATGGAAGAAAGAGTTGGCAAGAAGTTCGGTGACAAGGATAATCCACTCCTCGTTTCTGTACGTTCAGGTGCAAGAGCTTCAATGCCAGGTATGATGGATACAATCCTTAACCTCGGTCTTAACGAAGAAGTAGTTGAATTTATGTCAGCTAAGTCAGGAAACCCACGTTGGGCTTGGGACTGCTACAGAAGATTCATCCAGATGTATTCTGACGTAGTTATGGAAGTTGGTAAGAAGTACTTTGAAGAACTTATCGACGAAATGAAGGAAAAGAAGGGCGTTACACAGGACGTAGACCTTACAGCTGAAG
>JAFTNX010000196.1 GCA_017451665.1 Oscillospiraceae bacterium
ACTCATCAAGTCACTTTGCGACGCTGTTGAGGTTACCAAGAACGAAAAGTCATTTGACCGTTACAATGCTCTTGATGTTTTTGAACGTCAGGACAAGTGGTATGAAAAGAACGCTGAATAATTAAAACGCATAAAGCAAGGGTACCGAAACAAAATCCGGTACCCTGTTTTTTTATTGTTATGGCAAAAAGAAAGCCTCACTACTTTAAAATAGTGAGGCGTTTTTTATAAGTATTGAATTACTTTACGTTAACTGAATCGATGATTGTGTCAAGCTCAGCGAAATCGCCTGTATTTCCTGTAAATGTAAGGATATAGCTTGCGTCATCACAACCAATCATAATCTGTGTAAAGCCCATACCTGAGAAACCGTATGCCATTTCAATTGCTTCATAGCCTGAAATCTTTGTGTGTTCAAACTTTTCCATTTTGAAGTCAGGGTATGCAACTGAATATGTATCTTCGATAATGCTCTGGTCGTATGTTGAGATGAATGGGTCAGCATTTGCAATCATAATGTTGAGGTTGTTTCCTGTTGTCAGGTAGTCAGAAGGTACAAAGAATACGTTCCCGTCCATTTCTTCCTGAATCCAACCATCCGGAACTGTAAGTGTAAGGTTTCCTGCTGTGATAACATTACCTTCGAGTGTTCCTACTGCATTGCTGCTTGGTGTAACTTCAACCTTGCCGTCGTCCTTATTGTCATCGTCAGCTGGCTTTTCGTCTTCTGCTGGCTTGTCGTCAGCTGGCTTTTCGTCTTCTGCTGGCTTATCAGCTTCTTCCTTCTTATCATCTGCAGCAGCTGTTGTAGTTGTTGTAGTTGTTGTAGTTGTGTCCTTTTCGTCTTCGTCGTCTTCCTTTTCGCCACAAGCAGCCATTGAAAGTGCCATAAGTGCTGCAAGTGTCATAGCAAGTAACTTTTTCATAAAAATATACCTCCAGAATAAATTAGTTCCAATATAATTATTGTATAATAATTATATCATTTTTGTGAAATTTTTCAATTGACATTTAAAACAATTTTTTATCTTATTAACCCTTTAATTTAGTAAAGTTTTCAACAGAATAAAAAAATTTTAAAAAGCACTTGACAAATGGGTGAAAGTATGTTATTATCATTGTGATATCAAAATGATATCACAGAAAACAACACGAATTGACATTCTAAAAAAAGGAGAATTGCGTGAAATACTTTCACGCCGGTTTTGGAGCTTTCGATGCTGAAAGCCTCGATTTTGCTTTGCAAAACCAGCTCCAATTCCCGAGAAAGGTAAGGTAATTTATATGGAAGACAAAAAAGAAATGTGTTATGAAGAAATCAAGATGAAGACCAAAAACGGTTGGGGAATGCTTTTCCTTGTATTATTTATGTATGTGATTTTTATAGCAGGACTTGTTTTTGGAATTATTCTTACAGAATCAGGTGGTGGAAACGAGCTTGTCGGAATTCCGATGATTATTGGTTCAGCAATTCTTCTGGTAGTTACAATTATTATAAACACAGGTCTGAGAGTATTAAAGCCAAACGAGGCTCTTGTTCTCACATTCTTTGGTAAATACGTTGGTTCAATCAAGGAAGCAGGCTTTTATTTCATAAACCCATTCTGCACTGCTGTAAACCCTGCATACGACGTTCAGAATGCTATTACGCTTTCAAACATCTCAAATGAGCTTTCTGCACCTGCAGGAAAGTCTAACAAGACAAGTGCAAACATTTCAAAGAAGCTTTCGCTTAAAACAATGACTCTCAAAAACGAAAAGCAGAAGATTAACGACCTTTTGGGTAACCCTATTGAAATCGGCGTTAACGTTATCTGGAAGATTTCTAACACTGCAAAGGCTGTATTCAACGTTGACAACTACTGCGAATACCTTTCAACACAGGCTGACTCAGCGCTCAGAAACATTGTAAGACTTTATCCTTACGATATGTCAGAAGAGGGCGATGAAAAGTCACTTCGTGGCTCTGCACAGGAAGTTGCTGAAATGCTCAAGGTTGAGCTTCAGGGCAAGGTTGACATTGCAGGTATTGAAATTCTGGAAGTAAGAATTACACATCTTGCATACGCTCCTGAAATCGCTGCTGCTATGCTCCAGCGTCAGCAGGCTGTTGCTATCATTGAGGCAAGACAGAAGATTGTTGAGGGTGCTGTTGGTATGGTACATATGGCACTTGACAAGCTTTCAGAAAACAATGTTTGTGACCTTGACGAAGAAAGAAAGGCACAGATGGTTTCAAACCTTCTTGTAGTTCTTTGTGGAAACAAGGACGCACAGCCGATTGTAAACAGCGGTAGCATTTACTAATCTTTGAAATTCGGAAAGGACGGCGAAAGCATTGCCAGAAAACAAGGAATCAAAAAAGCAACTTATTTTAAGGCTTTCGCCCAAGCTCTGGGAAGAGTTATCCCAGTGGGCAGAGGACGATTTCCGTTCAATAAACGGGCAGATTGAGTTTCTTTTAAGCGAGTGTGTTTCAAAGAGGAAGAACCTTGCGAAGAAGGCTGAAAAGGCAGAGCGTGAGGCAATCGCCAAGGAGTTTATCAAGGAGAAATACGGAAATCTCCCTAAAGAAGAAATGATTAAAAAACTGATTGAGAATATATAAAAAAAGCGTACGGAAAATCCGTACGCTTTTTGTTTTGGAAGTCGCAATGTAGTGAAGGGGCGTTGCCCCTTTATTTCTTTTGTGACCTTTTTAAAGGGGGAAACCACAAGGGAAAGGGGGAGCAAAACCTCCAAAAGTCGATATCCCCCCCTAATTTTCCCTTAAGGTTTCCCCCTTTAGAACCCCCTTCCTTCTCCTTTATTAACCCCCCTCCGAATTTTAACGGGTATGAAACAGACATCGCAGTTCTCTTATGCTTTTGTTA
>JAFTNX010000197.1 GCA_017451665.1 Oscillospiraceae bacterium
ATAGAAGTATATTATATGAATTTATCGGGGAGAAACCTTTCTGAAGAAAGGTTATCCCCCGAGCCCCCTTCCAAAGAATTTTAACGTAAAATCCCATATAGGGTTTGAACCCTATATGGGATTTTAAATTGAAAGTTTTAGGAAAAGAGTTTGAGAAATAACCCTTTTTCAAAAGGGTTTTTCTCAATAAGTCCGTGTAATACTTCTTTATGACAACTCACTTTAAGATTGAAACGCTTTTTGTTTGTTAAATAATAGCTTCTGCGTGGCGTGTAACGTGACAGCCTACGTTTACCGAAACAGGGAGTCCTGCTATGTGGGTAGGTGCCTGCTCGATGTTTACTGCAAGGGCAGTAACTGTGCCACCAAAACCCTGCGGGCCAATTCCGAGGCGGTTGATTTTTTCTAAAATTTCAGCCTCCATATCAGCGTAAAGTGGCTTTTCGTTTCTTACTGAAACACTTCTGCAAAGAGCTTTTTTAGCAAGAAATGCACACTTTTCAAAGTCGCCACCAATTCCCACGCCAACAACAATAGGTGGACAAGGATTTGAGCCACTTGTTGAAATTACAGAAACAACCCAGTCGATTATTTCTTCTCGTGTAACACTTGGCGTCATCATTTTAAGGGCAGACATATTTTCGCTTCCGAAACCCTTTGGCGCAACCATAATTTTTACATTTTCCCCGTCAACTACCGACAGGTGCAAAACAGCAGGAGTGTTGTCCCCGGTGTTTACTCTTTCCAACGGGTCTGAAACTATTGAACAACGGAGCTTCCCCTCGGTGTAGCCTCTTGAAACTCCACGGTTTACAGCGTCGTTGAGACTTCCACCAACAAAGTGTACGTCCTGACCGATTTCCATAAAAATAACAGCCATTCCCGTGTCCTGACAGATAGGAATATTCTCGCTTTTGGCAACCCTTATGTTTTCACAAAGGTCGTCAAAAACATTCTTCCCAACAGGCGAAAATTCTTTTTCCTTTGATGTGAAAATACACTTTTCCAAGTCCTCAGGGAGAATAAGATTGCTTTTTATACAAAGGTCCCTGACTGTATTTTCAATTTCCAAAACATTTATTTCACGCATAAAATTAGTCCTTTGTTATCTGATTTTTCTGCCGTTTATGAATACCATCTGTGGCTCGCTCAACAGTTCAAGAGGATTTTCTGAAAATACGCAGAGGTCAGCGTCTTTTCCCTCCTCGATACTTCCCACACGGTCATAAATACCACCGATTTTTGCAGGTGTGCAGGTGATTGTTTCAAGGGCGTTGTAGTGTGTTAATCCACCTCTCATAGTAAGCCCTGCTGAAATAGGAAGATACTGTATCGGCACTTCGCTGTGGTCGGTGCATACAGCAACCCTGCATTTGTTTTCTGTTAAAATCCTTGCGTTTTCAAGGGAAACATATTTAAGCTCAGGCTTGCTTCTGTCGGAAATTATCGGTCCGATAACAGCCTCACAGCCTGTAATTTCATCAGCAATAAGATGTCCCTCTGTGCAGTGAATAAGCACAGGTTTAATGCCGAATTCCTTTGAAATTCTAAGGGCAGTAAAAATGTCGCTTGCACTGTGACAGTGAAAATGTGCCTTTGTTTCGCCGTTTAAAAGAGGGATAAGTGCGTGGAGCTTTGCGTCAAAATCAGGCTCGTCAGTATCCTCATCGGTTTTTGCTTTTAAAAGCTGATTTTTATATTTAACAGCCTTTGTGAGAGTTTCACGGATTAAAGACGCAATAGCCATACGGGTAACAGGTGCTTCGTCCTTGTTTAAGTATGTCATTTTTGGATTTTCACCAAGGGCAAACTTAACACCGATTTCCTTTAAAACCATACTGTCAACACGTTTTCCCAAAGTTTTTATTGCAACAACATTCCCGGCAATTGTGTTTGTTGAGCCAGGTGCTACTGCAACAGTAGTAACTCCTGCGTTGCTTGCTTCTGTGAATGTAATATCCATAGGATTTATAGCGTCAATCACGTTAAGCTGTGGTGTAACAGGGTCGCTGTCCTCGTTAAAGTCCTCACCCTCAACGCCTACGCCTGAATTCATAAGTCCCATATGTGTGTGCAGGTCAATAAAGCCAGGGTAAACGCACATTCCCGAAAGGTCAATATCCTCATCAGTAATGTTTTCAGGCATTCCCTCGCCGATTTTTTTGATTTTTCCCAAATCAATTTCAATATAGCCGTTTTCGATAACGGTTTTCTGGTCATTCATTGTAAAAATAACGCAATTATATAAAATCATATTGATACCACCTAAAATTTTCCCGTTGAGCCAAATCCACCCTCGCCACGATTTGTCTGTGAAAGCTCACAGACCTCTTCTGTTTCGGGCATTAAAACAGGTGTCACCACAAGCTGTGCCACTCTCTCGTCAGGGGTAACCGTATAGCTTTCCTTGCCGTGATTTATGATGGAAACCATAATTTCCCCACGGTAATCAAGGTCAACAACTCCCACCGAGTTTGCAAGTGTAAGCCCGTATTTTGTAGCAAGTGATGAGCGTGAATAGATTAAAAGTGCAACGCTTTCTTCCCCGACGTATTCAACAGCAAGCCCCGTAGGGATTTTTACTATTTCCCCGCTTTTTATTTCAAGGGGATTTTCAATGCAGGCGCACAAATCAAGCCCTGCACTTCCTGTTGTGGCACGCTTTGGAATAATAGCGTTTTGTCTTAGTTTTTTAAATAAAAGCTTCATTATAAAATTCCTCTGTAATAAAGTCCTCTTGTGAATTTCCCCTCACAGCCCTCGCCGTTTAGGAATTTTTCTGTGATTTTTCTCACCTCGTCAGGAGTTTCCTCAAAGAATTTCAAAACCACAAAATCCACATTCATATCCCTTAGCTTGTCAGCTATCCACAATGTGTCGCAGTTCAAAACCTCGGTGTAGCCAAGCTTTTTACTACATTTTATCGGGAAATGTCTGTCTGTTCTGTCGGAAATTTCCCCACCACATCTTGAACAGTCGCCAATCGGACAGTTTCTTGTAAGCATAACAGGAAGCTTCCCATAGCCTACAACCGAAAGTCTTGTGTAATCCCCGATTGTGTTAATCTGCCCCACCTTTAATTCAGGTGACAAAGTAGCCGACATAAGATTTTTCTTTGCAAGCATTTCAAGTGCCATTGAGTTTGTCACGTTAAGACCAAAATCCCCGTGAAGCTCAAAGCCGATTTTTTCGCAAAGGGTTATGTTTGCATAGTTTGACACAAAAGCCTTGTTTATTCCCATAGAATAAGCCTTTTCAAGCTGTTTTTCAAGGGCATTCTCGTCAGTTATAAATCTCGGCAGGGACACAGCCAGCCTGTCAACGGGAAGTCCCTCACAGTTTTCTACATCAAAAACAGGCACTATTCCCATATCAATTGTGTCAAAATCAATATTTCTCAGCTGACTTGCTTTAGTTACGTCAAGTCTTAGCTGACGGTGTTTTATATTTCTCAGTTTCGGATAGAAAAACTGCAGTTTTTCCATATCAAATGAAACTGTTTTTGTGTTTTTTCTGATACGCTCCCCGTCAAGACCTTCGCAAGCCTCACGTCTTAAAGCGTTAAGCTCACCTGCGCTGACAGAAAGCCCCTCGTCAATATCCCCTGAAACTTCCTTAAGATTGTAGATTGTATCCCCAAGCTTTGAAAGCTGTTTTTCGCACATTTCAAGGGTAATGCTTCTGTTTTGTGCCTTTTCGGGAACTTTTCCGTAGGTGGCGAATTTATTCCCCTGCATATCCTCGATTTCAACCATAACAGGGGTGTTATTCTTAATTTCAATGAAAAATTTTACATCTGTTTTTTTGATTTCCTTACGATAAAGCTGACGGAGTTGTGGCAAAACGTCATTCGCCTCTAAAACGTCATCTTTAGTGCGTATTCCGAACATATCCTGACGTCTTCCCGTATAATATCCGTCAGTAAAACCACTTCGGGAAAACACGGATTTTAAACTGTCAAGGTCGTATTTTTCGCCCAGAAGGGATTTTTTGCAGGCGTCAGTTGCCCCGGCAACATATTCAGGGCGTTTCATTCGTCCCTCGATTTTAAGCGACGAAACCCCCATTTCTTCCATTTCTTTAAGGTACGTCACAAGGCACATATCCTTTAAGGACAGGGCATTTTCGTTTCCACCCTTTTTGAGGTGATTGTAAAAAGGCAGACGACAAGCCTGTGCACAACGTCCTCTGTTTGCACTTCTTGAACCTATCATAGCCGACATATAACACTGCCCCGAAACGCTCATACACAAAGCCCCGTGAACAAAAGCCTCGATTTCAACGCCTCTGTTACAGCAAGCTCTGATTTCGTCTTTTTTAAGCTCTCTTGCCACAACAACCCGTGAAAATCCCATTTCCTTTGCAAAATCCACGCCCTTTGGAGTGTGGATTGTCATTTGAGTTGATGCGTGAATTTCCATCTGTGGGCAGGCTTTTTTCACCATATTCACCACAGCCAAATCCTGTGAAATAATTCCGTCGATACCTATTTCGCAGGCATTTTTGATTTCCTCAGCAAGAAGTGGAAGTTCATCATCAGTTGCAACGGTGTTTATCGCCTGATAGATTTTTACCCCGTATTTATGGCAAAGCTTAACAGCCTCGCAAAGCTCCTCGTGGGTAAAATTATCAGCACTTTGTCTTGCAGAAAACATTTTTCCACCAACATAAACAGCGTCGCAACCACTTCTCAGAGCGCTTATGAGAGTATCTGTATTTTTACAAGGAGAAAGAATTTCAACTGCCATTATTTAAGACCATTAGGTTTGATTACATCAGGGATTGTGTAGGTTGATGATGAAGTAATTTCCATCTGCTGTGGCTCGTTTGCCTGCTGTGCAGCCATTCTCTGTGCAGCTCTTGCAGCGATAGCAGCCTTTGCAGCTGCCTCTGCGTCAGCTTTAGCTTTTGCCTGTGCCTTTGCAAGTGCAAGCGCTTCTGCGTCTGCCTTAGCCTTAGCCTGCGCCTTAGCAAGTGCCTGTGCGTCAGCTTCGGCCTTTGCCTTTGCCTGAGCCTTGGCAAGCTCAATTGCAGCCTGTGCCTTAGCGTCAGCCTCAAGCTTTGCAGCATTTATAGCAGCCTGAGCCTTCTTTTCAGCCTCAGCCTTGATTTCTGCCTCTTTCTTAGCCTTTTCTTCAGCTTCCTTTACAGCAGCCTCAGCCTCGAGCTTTTTGTTGAACATTCTTCTGATTTCAACTTCCTTTTCAAGCTCTGCGCATTTTTTTCTGAGTTCACGAAGTTCCTTGAGTGCCTCGTCGCATTTAAGTCTTGCGTCGCCTGCGTCGTCAACGTAGTCCTTAATCTGTGAACGGAGGTTGTCGATAGTAGCAAGTGCCTTCTGTCTTTCGTCAACACATTCAAGAGCAGCAAGAATAGCAGCGTCGATAACATTTGTGTTAAGGTTAGCTGAAACATAGCTTCTCACTCTTTCGTCTACAACTGCCGCAATTTTTTTCATATAATGCTCGGTTTCGTCAGTTGAAAGGCTGAAAGGACGGTTGAAAATCCTTACGTTTACGATGTTTTTCATTGAAAATCCTTCTTTCTCATTAAATTTGAGTATTCTTAGTTGTATTATACTATATTTTTTTAAAATTGTAAAGGAATTAAAGAAAAATATGGGTGTTTTTTATGCGCCTCGTCTGCTGAGCCAGCCTCAGGGCTGGCTCAGCTTTACGAAACCCTTCTGGGTTTCATACGGCGAGTGTTTCACTCGCCTGACGAGGCGCTTGCAAATGAGAAAAAAGTGTGGTAAACTGAAACTACGAAAGGAAGTGTCGTTATGGAGTTTGGCTGGATAAATCTCATAAACGCAATTGCCGTGGCATATCTGATAATCGTCAACGTAATCGCATTTAAAATGGGTGTTGCCCACGATATGAAAAGCAAATCAAAAGCTGTGAATGCCCTTGAACAAACAGGGAGATACGGCTGTATGGCACTTATGATACTTCCCGTTGTGAAAAATTTCTCCTTTGGATTTAAAAACGACAAAGAATTTGTTGTGTGGATGTTTGTAACACCGATAATTCTTCTGATTTATGGGAATGTGTGGCTTGCTATGGGCGTGCTGAAAAAACAGGACTCAAAAATCCTGCTTTTGCTCCTTGCGATTCTGCCTGTATGTCTTTTTGTGCTTAACGGAATTTTACTCCGACATCTGCTGCTTGTGGTGGTGGCTGTTTTGTTCGGAATTTTTCACCTCTGGATTGTGTGGGAAAACTGCTTAGGAAAGGATAACCGAAATGAAAATCTTTGATATATCACAAGAGGTTTTTGACTGTACTGTATTCCCCGGTGACCCTAAACCTGTGCGAAAAGTAATGTTGCAGGTAAAAAACGGAGATGTGTGTAATCTTACTGCGATAAAAATGTGCGCACACAACGGCACTCACGTTGACGCACCTTATCACTTTATCGACGACGCAAAAGCTATCGGCGAAATTCCACTTGAAAGCTATGTGGGTTATGCTTATGTGTGTCACCATGACGGTGATATTACCGAAAGCAACGCAATCAGTATTATAAAAAATGCAAAAAAACTTGGTGACAACTGCGAAAAAAGAATACTTATCGGTGGCAAAGCGACAGTTACAGAAGAAGCTGCAAAGATTTTTGCAGGAGAAAAACTATTGCTTGTTGGGAACGAGTCGCAGACTGTCGGCCCTGAAAACGCTCCGAAAAACGTTCATATGATTTTGCTTGGCGCAGAAGTTACCCTGCTTGAAGGTATAAGATTGTCAGATGTGCCTGACGGGAAATACCTTCTTAACTGTGCCCCTTTGAATCTCGGTGGTGCAGACGGTGCGCCTTGCAGGGCAATTCTTATAGATATGGAGGCTTAAAATGCTAAAACTACTTTTCGTCTGCCACGGGAATATCTGCAGGTCGCCGATGGCTGAGTTTGTTATGAAGGATATTGTGCGAAAAAACGGGCTTAGTGATGAAATTTACGTTGAGTCCTGCGCTACAAGTACCGAGGAAATCGGAAACGACATTCACTATGGCACAAAAAGAAAACTCACAGAAATGGGTATTCCCTTTGAAAAAAGAGGCGCACGCCAGATAACTAAAAAGGATTATGAAAATTTTGACTACATTATCCTTATGGACAGCTACAACGTGAGAAATTTAAAAAGAATTATTCCGGATGATACCAAAAACAAGGTTTTTAAACTCCTTGATTTTTCAGAAAGAAAGGGCGAGGATATTGCCGACCCTTGGTATACGGGGAATTTTGACGAAACCTACAACGACGTGCTTGAGGGCTGCAATGGTCTGCTTTTAAAACTCAAATCTGAAATTTATTAGAATATATATCACCTTTTTGGAAAAGATAGTTTTAAACTTCTTTTGTAAAAGGTGATTTTTTTATGGTCTTGAAAAATATTGTTTCTCCTCTTGACGGCAGGGTTGTAAGCCTTGACTCTGTGCCCGACGAGGTGTTTTCAAAAAAAGTGCTTGGTGACGGGTGCGCTGTAATTCCACAGAACGGCACTATCAGAAGCCCTGTTGACGGGGTTGTAACCTCCATTGCCGAAACCAACCACGCCTATGGTTTTATGTCCGACGACGGACTTGAAATCCTTGTGCATTTTGGTCTTGACACCGTTTCTTTAAAAGGGGAAGGCTTTTCTCCTAAGGTTAAGGTGGGAGAAAGAGTTACAAAGGGTATGGTGGTTTGTGAAGCCGACCTTGACTTTGTAACTAAAAAAGGGCTTAATCCTGTCACCTGCCTGCTTATCTGTGACGGTGCAGAGGATATGGAAATTTCAGCGATTAAGGGAATAGTAAAAAGTGGTGAATTTCTAATTGAGGCAAGAGAAAAAACTGCCCCTGAATCTGAAAATATAAAAACAAAAAAGAAAACCTTTGACTTTGATTTCCTTCAGAAGCTTGGAAAAGTTCTGATGACAGTTATCGCAGTAATGCCTGCTGCCGGTCTTATGATTTCAATCGAAAAGCTCATTTCTATGGCAGGAAATTCCGATATTTTTACAACTGTGGGCAGTGTCACCGAAAATATCGGCTGGGCAATTATCGGAAATCTCCACATTCTTTTTGCAGTAGCTATCGGTGGCTCATGGGCAAAAGAAAAAGCAGGTGGCGCTTTTGCAGCACTTTTGTCATTCATTCTGATAAACAACATAACAGGCGCTGTTTTTGGCGTAACAAACGATATGCTAAGTAACCCCGACGCAACTGTAAATTCAATCTTTGGAAAACCTATGGCTGTGTCCTCCTACTTCACGTCAGTAATGGGCTCTCCTGCTCTTAATATGGGCGTTTTTGTAGGTATTATTTCGGGATTTTTAGGTGGAATTATCTACAACAAATACTACAATTACAGAAAGCTCCCTGACGCTTTGTCATTTTTTAACGGAAAACGCTTTGTGCCTCTTGTGGTAATTCTCTGGTCGGTAATTGCTTCGCTGATTTTAAGCGTTGTGTGGCCTCTTGTCCAGTCGGGAATTAACTCTTTCGGGGTGTGGATTGCAAACTCATCTGACACTTCCCCGCTTTTAGCACCGTTTATCTACGGAACCCTTGAAAGACTTCTTTTGCCTTTCGGACTTCATCATATGCTGACAATTCCTATGAATTACACCTCTTTTGGTGGAACTTATACCATTCTCACAGGTGCAAACGCAGGCTCACAGGTTTTCGGACAGGACCCTTTGTGGCTTGCGTGGATAACTGACCTTATAAACCTCAAAAAAGCAGGTGACATTTCAGGCTATGAGGCACTTCTCACAACTGTAACTCCTGCACGATTTAAAGTAGGTCAGATGATTGGCGCAACAGGACTTCTTTTAGGCGTGGCACTTGCTATGTATCACTGCGTTGACAAGGACAAGAAAAAAAGCTATCGTTCTATGTTCTTTTCAGCTTCCCTTGCAGTTTTCTTGACAGGTGTAACCGAGCCTTTGGAATTTATGTTTATGTTCTGTGCAATTCCTCTTTATATCGTCTACGCACTTTTGCAGGGACTTGCTTTTTCATTGTCAGGAATTATAAATCTCAGACTTCACTCATTCGGAAACGTGGAATTTTTAACAAGAGTTCCTATGTCGTTGAATGCAGGACTTGGTGGGGACATTATAAACTTCATAGTAAGCTCTGTTGTGTTTTTTGCAATCGGCTATTTCGTTGCAAAATTTATGATTAAAAAATTCAGATACGCTACACCGGGCAGACTTGGAAACTACACTTCAGGTGAAAATATGGAAGAATTCAAAGACGAAAAGCGAGATACCGACACAAATTCACAGCCTGAAAGAATTATCGCACTTTTAGGTGGCCGTGAAAATATCACCCTTGTTGACGCCTGTATGACAAGACTTCGTGTAACCGTAAACGACATCAAAAAGGTGGCTGACGTTGATGAATGGAAAAAAGAGGGTGCTTTGGGGCTTGTAAAAAAAGGAAACGGCGTGCAGGCTGTTTATGGGCCTAAGGCTGACATTTTAAAGTCGGACATAAACGATATTCTGTGAGGTTTTTATGAAGCTGATGACCTTAAACACCCACAGCCTTGTGGAAGAAAATTATGAAAAAAAGCTTGATACTTTTGTTAAGGGCGTAATTTCAGAAAAGCCCGATATTATCGCCTTGCAGGAGGTAAATCAGTCGATTGACGCTGATTTGGTGAAGTCAAAGCCTGAGGGGTATTTCAAGGCTGAAAAACCATAAAGCTAAAAAGCGACAATCACATTCTGACAGTTTATAACAAGCTCAGAAACGCTGGCTTTATGTATCATTTCACCATAACCCCACCCAAGCGTAGCTACGGAAAATTTGAGGAAAGTGTCGGGATAATGAGTTTTTCTCCCATACTTGAAGTTTCTATAAAAACTATCAGCAAAGTTGACGACTATGAAAACTGGAAAACACGAAAAATCGTGGGTATTCGCACAAAGGAATACCCACAAAGCTGGTTTTATTCAGTGCATTTCGGGTGGTGGAATGATACCCAGGAACCGTTTTTATACCAGTGGAAAAATACCCTTGATGAGCTGTCGGGAAAGGAAAATGTGTGGCTTTTAGGTGACACAAATTCCCCTGACATCAAAAGTGAAAGCTATGAAGAAATAGTAAAAAGTGGCTTTTATGACAGCTACATTTTAAGCGACAAAAAGGACGAGGGCTTCACTGCCAGGGGTATTATTGACGGGTGGCGTGACAAGGGAATTTCTGGTGACGGAATGAGAATTGACCAGATTTTTTGTGACAAAAAAATACCCGTAAAAAGCTCACGGGTAATTTTTAACGGAAAATATTTCGACGTGGTGTCCGACCACTTCGGGGTAATTGTGGAGGTGTAATCTATGAAATGTTTTGAATATACTGTCAAGGACAAGCTGGGCATTCACGCCCGTCCTGCAGGACTTCTTTGTAAAACTGCCAAATCGCTCGGTGGCGAAATTACAATAAAAAAAGGCGACGTCACAGTTTCGGCAACACGACTTATGGCGCTTATGGGACTTGGAATCAAGTGTGGCGATACTGTCACAGTCTGCGTAAACGGTGGCGACGAGGAAAAATCAATAGAAGTTATGAGGAATTTTTTTGAAGAAAATCTGTAAAAACAAATCCAGAGAAGCTGTTTGACTTCTCTGGATTTTTTACTGAAAATACATACATATAGTGCCGTCAGACAGCTTAAAACCGTTTTTTTCATAGAAAGCTGACGCAGGCGCATACCTGCTTGTATAAAGAACAATTCCTGCAAGTCCGTTGTCCTTGCTGTAATCTTTGACAGCCTCAAGCAACTGCCTGCCGATACCACAGCCCTGACGTTCAGGAAGAACAGCCATTTCGTTGATGTAAAGCTCTTGTCTGCTTCCTGAAATCTTACAAAGTGCAAATATGCAACCTATAACCTCGTTGTTCTCTTCATAAACATATCCCACAAATCTTTTTTGTTCAAAAAAATCCTTAAGATATTCCGTTGCATTTTCTGTTGTCCAGTCAATGCCCCAATGTTCAATCGGAAATGCTTTTGAATAAATCATTCCACATTGAGTAAGGTCGCTGTGTTTCATAATCCTTATCATAAACTATTCACCACTTAAATATTTGTAGCCATAAGCCTTTTGGTCATTTTTCTTCTTAGAATGATAAAGCTCAAAAGGTGAACTGCAAAGGTCAGCACCCATGAAATCGGGTAAGACCAGTAGACAGTTTTGATAACGTGAAAGCGTGGAATCTGAAAAATTGTTCCTATCCACAAAAGACGCAGTCCACAAACTCCCACTACCGATACAATCATCGGCAGAACAGAGCTTCCGATACCTCTCAGCGCCCCTACCATAACGTCCATTATTCCACAAAGAGCGTAGGTTGTGCTGATGATTGACAGTCGCACAAGACCTGCTTTAATAACAGTAGCGCTGTCGGAATAGATTGACAAAAGAGGAGTTCCGAAAAAGTAAGCCAGATTTCCAAGCACAAGTCCCGTAACAGTTACACAAACAAGCCCTGTCACTACAATTTTGTTTATTCTTTCGTATTTTCCACCGCCGTAATTCTGGCTGACAAATGAAATTGTTGACTGGTGGAATGCATTCATAGCTACCCACACAAAGCCTTCGATGTTTCCGGCAG
>JAFTNX010000198.1 GCA_017451665.1 Oscillospiraceae bacterium
CTACAAGGAACCTTTTTTACTTGAAAAAGGTTCCATCGTTTATAAGGCTGGCACCTTATAAACTCCCCTCCAAAAAACGCTTTGTAGGATTAGGGGATTTCGCCCGTTGCGACGGGCGATGGGGGCTTTGGCCCTCAACCCCACAAGCCTTTTGAAAAAGGCTTGACCCAAAACTTTAAGCTTTTGAAAGGCAACAAAAAAGAGCAGGAAAAATTCCTACTCTTAATTTTTTAAAATCCGTCGGCGTAGCCGACACAATAATTGTCAATTGTCAATTGTCAACTGTCAATTGAATAGAAACCGTCAGGGTTTCAATAGTCAATTCCTCTTTCGATGATTTCAAGGCACATTCTTCCGTTGTGGTATGGGCACTTCCATGGGCCTACCTCTTCCTTATTTTCAAAAGGCTTGCCCTCAGCAGTAACCTCAGAGTACCATTCTCCGCCTTCACGGTGGTCAATAACCTCTCTCTTGGTGTATTCCCAGACGCCCTTTGCTGTGTCAAGGAATGACTTGTCGCCACTGTGCTGGTATGCGTTTGTAAAGCCGACAATAGCTTCAGCCTGCACCCACCACACACGCTTTGTATCAATGTGGTCCTTGTCACGCTCGTTGTTCATAGCGCCGTTATTGATAGCGATTTTCTGAATGTTTCTTGAAATTTTAAGATTCATTTCTTTGAATCTTTCCTTCAGCTCCTCGTCGCCAAGCACGTCGCAGGCAAGGTCGCAAAGCCATGTAGCCTCAATATCGTGTCCGTATGAGTGAATGTCGCCGATAAGCTCAAGCTTTGTGTTAAAGAAAACCTTCAGAGCGTCGGTTTCAGGGTCGTAAACCACGTTTTCCATCTGCCAGAGAAGGAATTTGAGTCTTTCTGCAACCTTTTCGTTCTTGTTTGCCTTGTAAAGCTCTGTGTATGCTTCGATAAGGTGGAGAATTGCATTCATAGTCTTGTCAGCCTGCAAGCCGTTTTCTGAAAGTGCATCGTTGTCAGCAAGCACCCATTCTCTTGTGAATGCCTCCATATATCCGTATTCGTCAAGAGTTTTTGTTTCAACGTCGTTAAAGAGTTTTTCAGCAAGTGAAAGAGCTTCCTTGTCGCCACAAGCGTTATAGTATGCTGAAAGTGCGTAAATTGCAAAAGCGATATTGTAGGTATGCTTCATATCGTCCTTTACGCCACCCTTGTAGTCCATCATCCAGTAAACTCCACCAAGCTCATAGTCAATACAGTTGTCCTTGATGAATTTATAAGCGTGAGTAGCGTATTCAAGGTACTTTTCGTCCTTGAGAATTGTGTAGCATTTTGAGAAAAACCACAAAATTCTCGAATGTAAAATAACACCCTTGTCAGCCTTTTTGTCAAGGTTGAGGTTGTAGTCCATAAAGCCGTAAAAACCACCGTTTTCCTTGTCAATGAGCTTTTCCCAGAAAGGTGAAATATGATTTTCAAGCTCGTTTCTTACTTCATTTATAATCATAAAAATTACTCCTTGATTTTTCTTGCTTCAACGTAATATCTCTTGTCCCAGGCGTGTCCCATTGAAAATGTTTTTCTTGGGAGTGCGCCGTCACAGATAACTGTCGGGAAGAGGTCTTTTTTAGCCATATCCTGCAAAACAAAGCCGACAGAATTTTCAGCCATTGAGAGCTTTTCTACAACTTCGATTCCGTGAATGTAGTCGATTTTTGCGCCCATTTCTCCCAAAACTCTGTCAAGAACAATCTGCAGACTTCCCACAGCAAGCTTTGAAACAGGCTTGTGAACGTACTTTGTAACAGTTTCGCCCTTGATAACAATGTCAATTCTCTGTTCGCTTACCTCGTCAGATAGTGCAAGCTCATCTGTGAGAATTCCCACAAGCTTATCTGTGTCAACATTTGTCACAATTCTGTGGATAGCCTCAAATTCAAGTGCCTCGCTGTGAAGATTTACAATTTCACAAAGGGCATATCTTGCAGGGTGGTTTGATAAATCCTTATCAGGGTTGTTTTTCTTAAGTTCCTCGTAAAATTCCTTAGCTGTTGCAAGTGAATGGTTTCCGTCACCCATAGCATAAACCAGCGGGAATTTTTCACAAAGGTTATATTTCTTATTGAATGCGTCAAGGTCGCCCAGAGCTTCAAGAGCAGAGATTACCTTTTCACAAAGGTCGTCAGAGAGCTTCCAGCCCCTGATGCTACCGCCCTTCTGCATAAGTGAAAAGTCATAGACAAGTTCCTTATCGCCTGATGCAGAAACCATTTCAACAACGGTTTTCATAGGGTCGTCAACCAAAATCATAATGTGTGGAAGTTCAAGACCTGCGCCACGTCTTACAGCCATTCTTGGTGGAATTCTTTCAACAACAGTAGCCTCTGTTGCTCTCACCTGAGAAACTGAGCCTTTTCTGTAATCATACTTTTCAAGGTCAACAGCCCCCACAATACCTGCTCTCACCTTACCGTCATTCTGTGTTCTTTCGATATAGATGAGGGTATTTTTATACTCTGTGAATGTATCGCTTTCTATGTAGCTTGCCATTTCCTTCTGAATTTTTTCAATTCTTTCAGAAACTCCCTCTTCTTCAAGATAAATTTCAGGAAGAATAAGTTTAAGCGCAGACTTGCTTTCACCTACGATTTTTGCAGTTTCGTTCCAGTATTCAGGCTCACTTGTATACTGGTCGCAGGCAACAACAGCCCATTTTTCCATATTTTCGTTTTTTGGCAGGAGAATATCTGCCCTTGCAAATGCAGTATTGCTCATAATCACACCTCTATACTCGTTATTTCAAAAGCAGGACAGAAAATATCTGTCCTGCAAAAATACTATTCGTTAGCGCCACAGCACTTTTTATACTTCTTACCACTTCCACATGGGCAAGGGTCGTTTCTGCCAACCTTTTTGCCGACCTTTCTGCCACCACTCTTAAGTGAGTTGTCAGTTTTGATAGGGTCAGCCTTTAATACCTGTTCTCTCTTTGGGGCTTCATTCTGCTGAATTTTGATATTGTAAACAAGTCTTACAGTTTCTTCACAGATTGATGCAACCATAGCGTCGAACATATCAAAGCCTTCAATTCGATATTCAACAACAGGGTTTCTCTGACCGAATGAACGGAGTGTAATACCCTTTTTAAGTTCGTCCATATCGTCGATATGAGCCATCCACTTCTTGTCAACGACCTTGAGGAGTACAACTCTTTCAACTTCTCTGAGAACTTCGCTTCCAACTTCCTTTTCACGTTCAGCGTACATATCAAGCGCTCTCTTTTCGAGCATATCCTTGATATCCTGCTTTGTAAGCTCATTAAGCTCATTAACAGTATATCTGAAGTCTTCGTCTGTTGTGAAAAGTCCTCTGTAAGCGTCACGGAGACCGTCAAGATTCCAGTTATCCTGAATATCCTCTTCAAGGAGGTATGAATTTACAGTTTCCTCGATATTATCCTTAATCATCTTAACGATATAGTGGTGAATATCCTCGCCGTCAAGAACCTGATTTCTCTGACCGTAGATAATTTCACGCTGTGTATTCATAACGTCGTCGTAATTAAGAACGTTCTTTCTGATGTTGAAGTTTCTGCCTTCAAGCTTCTTCTGTGACTGTTCGATAATCTTTGTAAGAATACCTGCCTGGATTGGCATATTTTCGTCTGCCTTAAGCACATTCATCAGCGAAGTAACTCTTTCGCCACCGAAAAGTCTCATAAGGTCGTCTTCAAGAGAGAGATAGAAACGGCTTTCACCAGGGTCACCCTGACGGCCTGCACGACCTCTCAGCTGGTTGTCGATACGTCTTGACTCGTGTCTTTCTGTACCGATGATGAAAAGTCCGCCTGCTTCCTTGACAGCAACAGCCTTTTCGCTTACTTCTGCGTTATATTTTGCAAGAAGTTCCTTATAAACTTCTCTTGCGTTTAAAATTTCCTCATTATCAGTATCAGCATATCCGGTAGCTTCAATGATAATTTCCTCAGGGATTTCCTGCTTTCTCATCTGTGCAGTAGCCATAAATTCAGCGTTACCACCAAGCATAATGTCAGTACCACGACCAGCCATATTAGTAGCGATAGTAACTGCCCCGAACTGACCAGCCTGAGCAACGATTTCAGCTTCTCTTTCGTGCTGTTTAGCGTTAAGAACGTTATGCTTTACGCCCTTATTCTTAAGCAGTCTTGAAAGTGCTTCACTCTTTTCGATAGAAACAGTACCAACAAGAACAGGCTGTCCCTTTTTATGACATTCAATAATCTGTTCGATTACAGCGTTATACTTAACCTTTTCATTTTTATAAACAACGTCACCGTGGTCGATTCTTGCAACAGGTCTGTTTGTAGGAATTTCGATAACGTCGAGCTTATAAATCTCTCTGAATTCGTCCTCTTCGGTAAGGGCTGTACCTGTCATACCTGAAAGCTTCTTATAGAGTCTGAAGTAGTTCTGGTATGTGATAGTAGCGATAGTTTTTGATTCTCTTGCTACCTTAACCCCTTCCTTAGCTTCGATAGCCTGGTGGAGACCATCGTTAAAACGACGACCAATCATAGTTCTTCCTGTGAATTCGTCAACAATAAGAACTTCCCCGTCCTTAACGATATAGTCGATATTATTCTTCATAACACCGTTAGCCTTGATAGCCTGGTTGATATGGTGGAGAAGAGTCATATTTGCAGCGTCCATAAGGTTTTCGATATTAAACACCTTTTCAGCCTTCTGAACACCTGATTTTGTAAGTGTAGCAGTCTTTGCCTTTTCGTCGATAATATAGTCGCCGTCAACAGCGTCGTTATCAGCCTTGTCGTCCATTTCTACAACAACGTGTGCTTTAAGTGATTTTGCAAATCTGTCAGCATACTGATAAAGCTCAGTTGACTTATCGCCAGGGCCTGAAATAATAAGCGGAGTTCTTGCTTCGTCGATGAGGATTGAGTCAACTTCGTCAACGATAGCAAAAGAATGTCCTCTCTGTACCTTATCCTTTTTATAGATAACCATATTATCTCTCAGGTAGTCAAAGCCGAATTCGTTATTTGTACCATAAGTGATGTCAGCGCCGTAAGCCTTCTGACGTTCTTCCTTATCCATTCCAGAAAGAACAACGCCGATTGTAAGTCCTAAAAATCTGAATACCTTACCCATTTCTTCTGACTGGAATTTAGCAAGGTAGTCGTTAACTGTTACAACGTGTACGCCTTCTCCGTCAAGAGCGTTTGCGTAAGATGCAAGACAAGCAACGAGAGTTTTACCTTCACCTGTTCTCATTTCTGCAATTCTTCCCTGATGAAGAACGATTGCACCGATAATCTGAACAGGATATGGCTTCTTTCCTAATACACGGAAAGCAGCTTCTCTACAAACAGCCAAAGCCTCCGGGAGTGTATCGTCAAGGGTTTCGCCGTTTTTAAGTCTGTCCTTAAAAATCTGTGTCTGGCTTTTAAGTTCCTTGTCGCTCATAGCCTGATAGGTAGGCTCAAGGTCAAGGACTTTCTGCTTTATCGGTTCAATTCTTCCAAGCTCTTTTTTGGAATAACTGCCGAAAATTTTATCCATAAGTTTCATTTTTCAAAACCACCTTTTAAAAAAATCTGATGATTTACTTAAAATTATTCAAATAAATACAACAATACAGAATACATTATAACACAAAACCAAAGCATTGTCAATTAAAGCGTACGGATTTTCCGTACGCTTTAATTATGGCAGTCAAACAGTGGTGAAGGGGCGTTGCCCCTATATTTCATTTGTGACCTTTTTAAAGGGGGAAACCCAAAGGTGGACGATATATCTCCCTTTGGGAGCTATGAGCAAAACCTCCAAAAGTCGATATCCCCCCTAATTTTCCCTTAATGTTTCCCCCTTTTGAACCCCCTTCCTTATCCTTTATTAACCCCCCTCCGACTTTTAACGGGTATGAAACAGACATCGCAGTTCTCTTTTGCTTTAGTTTAGATAGCTACAAAGTAGCCCGATGATTTCATTTCGATTAAACCCCTACATAGGACGTTTCAAATGTGAAAACTACCTAA
>JAFTNX010000199.1 GCA_017451665.1 Oscillospiraceae bacterium
ACGACGTATAATATAGTTTGTCAATACAATATTGTAACTTTGTAAAATATTATCAATTTCCACAATATCAAAAAGCGTTTTTGTGATATTTAAACAAAAAAGCTGTATCCTATAAAAAGATACAGACTTAAAATCATTGTCAACTGTCAATTTTCCATTGTCAATTTGAATTTTTAACTTAGTTAAAAATTCCCGTTACTCCGTCAATCACATCACCCATAGCTCTGATAGCTTTTCCTGTGCTATGCTTGATTTTATTTTTCTGACGGGTTGTAGCAGAGGAAATTGTGTAGGTAACAGCGCCTGCCATAATTCCCATAGAAACACCCTTCATAATTGATGAAAGTTTTATAATAATCACCCCTTTTATGTTTTATAATATTATTATCAACAGGTTTTTTAAAAATAAAAAAGGGAAGTTTTTGATAACTTCCCATAGTGATTAAATCTTTATAAATTCAGGCTTTCTGTTTTTATAGTATGCGATGTAATCAAAGCCAGCTTTTTTGGCAATCTGTGAGCCTTCAAAAATTCCCTTACCCACATCTTCCACAAAATGTGTGTCAGAGCCAAGACTTAAAATCTCCCCGCCTAATTCCTTATAACGCTTTACATATTTATAAGTAGGGAAGGTGTCGCCGTATTTCTGACGAAGTCCCGAAGTGTTGATTTCAATACCGTTACCCTTGGAAACAACAGCCTTGAAAATTTCCTCAATTATGTCATCATAAGGCGTCATATCAACCTTAACTCCATATGCACCCTCGATGTATCTTAAAACGTAGGTGAGATGCCCTAAAATGTCAAACTTACCCCAAAGACACATTTTGTGAATTTCTGTGAAGTATCTTTCCAGAAGATTTTTTATTTCACTCTGTGTGAATTTTGTATAATCAAGAAAAGCAAAATCCTCTGTTTTAGGAAGCTGATGCATTGACGCAATTACAAA
The DNA here is from genome assembly GCA_017451665.1 of Oscillospiraceae bacterium. GTDB lineage: Bacteria > Bacillota > Clostridia > Oscillospirales > Ruminococcaceae > JAAZZIT01. Next base: position 950 of record JAFTNX010000199.1, read on the forward strand.
GTCAAGACGCTTGTCAGAAACTATTCTTTCTGCAATTTCCACATCCTGCAAAGCCTGTCCCATTTCAACGCCACAGATAAGATTTATTCTGTCGCTGTATTTTTCCTTGAGCTCACAGACAGCACTTACTGAGTTTTCAAAATCCTTCCCGAAATCAAAATATCTGTAAGTGTCCTCTCCGATATAATGGTCCTCGCTATACCAACGGTTGCATTCGCAGTGGTCGGTTACAGCGTATGCAGAAAGCCTAAGCGAAATAGCTTTTTCAATCATCTGATTGATGTCAGCCTCCGAGTCAACAGAAAACTGTGTATGTGTATGACAATCAATAAGTCCTTTTAAATTCATAAAAAACACACCTTATTTAAATAATCTATTGAAATTATACCAAATTATAACTGATATGTCCATAAAATTTATAACAAAATTGTATTAAAACATATTTGATTTTTTTGTGTAAATGTGGTAGAATTAAAAAGACGGATTTTTAATTAACGGAGGAATTTTTTATGAGAGCAGTAATTACAGTTATCGGACACGACGCAGTAGGTATTCTTGCAAAGGTTTCTACACGTTGTTCAGAATACAACGCAAACGTAATTGAAGTTACACAGTCAGTACTTCAGGATATGTTTGCAATGATTATGCTTGTTGACATTTCAAAAATCAATAAGCCTTTTGCTGAGCTTGCTGATAATATGGCAGAGCTTGGTGACAGCCTTGGACTTAAAATTCACACAATGCACGAAAGTGTATTCAATTGTATGCACCATATTTAATTTTAATATAACATTTCTGGAGGAATAAAATGCTTAACGCTTATGATATTCTTGAAACCATAAGAATGATTCAGGACGAATGTCTTGATATCAGAACTATCACTATGGGTATTTCACTTCTTGATTGTATCGACAGTGATATAAATGTTGCTTGTGAAAAGGTTTATGAAAAAATCACAAGATGCGCAAAGGACCTTGTTTCTGTTGCTAATGATATTTCAAAGGAATTTGGTATTCCGATTATCAATAAGAGAATTTCAGTAACACCTATCGCTATTGTTTCAGCTGCTTGTAAATGTTCACCTGTACCATTTGCACACGCAATGGACAGAGCTGCAAAGGCAGTAGGCGTTGACCTTATCGGTGGTTACTCTGCACTTGTTCAGAAGGGATTTTCAGCAGGTGATATTGAGCTTATCAATTCAATCCCTGAGGCACTTAAAACAACAGATAAGGTTTGCTCATCTGTAAACGTAGGCTCAACCAAAACAGGTATCAACCTTGACGCTTGTAAGATTATGGGTAAAATTATCAAGCAGTGTGCTGAAGAAACTGTTGACAGCGCTTGCTTTGGTGCTGCAAAGCTTGTTGTATTCTGTAACGCTGTTGAAGATAACCCATTTATGGCTGGCGCATTCCACGGTGTCGGCGAACCTGACGTTATGATTAACGTAGGTGTTTCAGGCCCTGGTGTAGTACGTTCTGCACTTGCAAAATACCCTGACGCTGATATTACAGAAATTTCAGACATCATTAAAAAGACTTCATATAAGATTACAAGAATCGGTCAGCTTGTTGGTGTTACAGCATCAGAAAGACTCGGCGTTCCATTCGGAATTGTTGACCTTTCACTTGCACCTACTCCTGCTGTCGGCGACTCTGTTGCTCATATTCTTGAAGAAATCGGCCTTGAAAGATGTGGTACACATGGAACTACTGCAACCCTTGCACTCCTTAACGACGCAGTTAAAAAGGGTGGCGTAATGGCTTGTTCAAGAATTGGTGGTCTTTCAGGTGCATTTATTCCTGTTTCAGAAGACGCAGGTATGATTGATGCTGCAAAGAGTGGCTGTCTTACAATTGAAAAGCTTGAAGCTATGACTGCTGTATGTTCAGTAGGTCTTGATATGATTGTTGTACCTGGTGATACAGAGCCTGATACAATTTCAGCTATTATCGCTGACGAAGCTGCAATCGGTATGGTAAATACCAAGACAACAGCTGTAAGAATTATTCCTGCTATCGGTAAGGAAGTCGGGGAAGAGCTTGACTGGGGTGGACTTTTCGGATGTGGCCCTGTAATGCCACTCAAGAAGGAATCTCCTTCAAAGTTTATAAACAGAGGTGGACAGATTCCTGCACCACTTCATAGCTTGAAGAACTAATGCTGTTATACCATCAATTTAGATTGATAATCATATAAATGTGTTACAAAGCTACTTTTGACATTGTCTTAAAAGTAGCTTTGAACTTCTTATGGA
>JAFTNX010000200.1 GCA_017451665.1 Oscillospiraceae bacterium
CCTATATGGGATTTTACGTTAAAAGTCTTTGGAAGGGGGCTCGGGGGACAACCTTTCTTCAGAAAGGTTTCTCCCCGATAAATTCATATAATATACTTCTATATAACTACCTGCCTTAAGGTAGTGAGTTTTTGTGTTTTATTTTGCGATAAGTTCCTTGAATTTTTCGCCTCTTTCTTCAAAATCACGGAAAATTCCATAGCTTGCAGCGGCAGGCGACATAACGCACGCCATACCCTTTGGTGTGATTTTTTTAGAAAGGGACACTGCCTCGTCGAGGGTATTCACAAGCTTAAATCTGTCACAAAGCATTCCTTTGGCGTTTATTTCTTCATAAACTCTTTTTCCTGAGTCAGCCATAAAAATAACATTCATAACAGCGTCAGGGTTGTGAGTTAAAAATTCGATAAGTGGCGAATAGTCGATTCCTCGGTCCATTCCACCAATCAGAACAGTAGCGATTTTTGGCACAGCCCTGATTGCGTTTATGCAGGTTTCACAGATAGTTGAAATTGAGTCGTCGTAGTAGGAAATCCCGTCGTAAATGCCACAGAATTCAAGTCTGTGAGCAGGTGGCGTATAGCTTTTTAGTGCATTTATAAATGCCTCGTCGCTGACACCCAGCTCCTTTGAAATACCATAAACAGTACCGATATTAAAGAAGTTATGCTCACCGATAAGGTGAATTTCATCAAGTGGAATTGTAAGGCTGTGGTTTTTGTAATTCACAACGCCGTGATTAACTCTTATGTCGGCATTTTCATTTCCACCTGTGATTGTCAGCTTTTTGGATTTCACTCCGTCAAGCATTTCGTCACACTGCACGCCACACAAAAGCAGGTCGTTTTCATTCTGGAAACGATAGATTTTTTTCTTTGCCTCAAAGTAGTTTTCAATTGTGCCGTAGTGGTCAAGATGCTCTTCAAAAAGATTTATAAGCACCGAAATGTGCGGGGATTTTTTTGCATATTCAAGCTGATGGCAGGAAAATTCAAAAACAATTTTTGTATCCTCGTCAATTTCCTCTGCCTTGTCAAAGCAAGGAATACCGATATTTCCACACATAACCGACTTTACGCCTGAATTTGAAAGAATATGGTACAAAAGGGTAGTGGTAGTCGATTTTCCTTTTGTGCCTGTAATACCAATAATCTGCTGTGAAAACTTTTCTAAAAATACATTTGTCTGGCAGGTAATCTCACAGTCATAGCTTAAAACCTCGCTGTCAAGGACAATTCCCGGGCTTTTAAAAACCACGTCATAGTCCTTGCAGGCTGTCTGATAGCTTTCACCGTAAAATACTCTGACGTTGTCATCAGGTGGGGTTATATTGTTTTTGTCAGCGATAGCAATTTCCTTATAGCCTCCTGCTTTTTTAAGGGCATTGTAGGTGGATTTTCCCTCTCTGCCAAAGCCTAAAAGCAGGACTTTTTTATTGCTGACAAGTTGTCTTAAAGTATCAATCATCTTGTTTCCTCGTTCTTAATAGCATTCTCTCAAAAGGAGTTTTTTCCACTTTTCAGGGAGAAGATTTTCTTCGTTAAAATAGCCCTTAAAAGCGTTTGGCTTATTTTTGAATTCATTATAAAGCTGTGTGTTTTTATAAACCTCAAAAAGATAAGGAAGCTTTTCGCCCTTTTCTTCAAGGCGTGAAATCGCCATACAAAGTGCTGTATTTATTTCGTCACGGCTACCTACACATTCAAAAGGCTTTTCGTCGGAAATACCGATAAGCTGTGTGAAATATTCCTCCATATTCTTATCGTCAAGAAGATTTTTGTTGAAGATTTTTTCGATTTCGCTTATTTCCATAAACGGTGAAAGAATTATTGAAACAAATAGGCATTTTGAACATTCAGCACACCATTTATTTTCCTTGCTACCTACGTTACAGCTCTGGAATACGCTGTGGTATTTTGTCTGCTGTGCGAAGTATTCTGCAATCTGCAACTCGCTCATAGGTCTTAAAAGGCTGAAATAGTAAACTCCACTTCCGATAAATTCTTCCTCATATTCGTGGAAATTCTTTTCAAATTCAAAGCTCTTTGAATACTGATGATTTACGTCGCTGTTTTTAACAGTTGATTCATTTGCAGACGCCTCGTTTGAAAGAACAACATATTTAATATCATAAACGTATGCTGAAAGCACTGATGAAAATGCAACAATTGCAGAAAAAGGAGTGTGGCCGTTAAGGTAGCCAAGAGAATTGAGTCTTAACATTTCGCTGTCAAGGGTACGGTTAAGAGAAACGATTTTATCACCGTCGTAGCCTGCTGTTTTAGCACACTCAACAGTAGCACCTCTCGGATTTATAATATAGCAGTAGTTGTTTAAGAAGTTTGAGCCTAAAACCTCAAGGCTTACAACGCTGTCCTTTCCACCACCGATAGCAATAAGGCAGTTGTCACTTTCAAGAACACGTCTTTCGTCACCATCAGGAATTTCCCCTTCGCTCCGGATAGTCATAAAGCTGTCCAGGTCTGTGGTAATTTTATTCTTATAGAAAAACTCCCCGAGTCCAGAAAAATAAAGCTTCTTCCAGAAGGAAATCTGCTTTTCACTGAGTTTTCCACAAAGAACCTTTACAACAGGCGCACAGGTGATTTTCCAGTAGCTTACAAGCTCAACCATTCCTAAAGAAAAAACAAGCTCCTTGAAAATTCTGTCGTATTTAAACATCTTCTTTCCGTATGGCTTTTCCATTTTCCATGACGGGCAGAAGGTAGCAAGCCCGTGAATTTCAAAATCGTATGAAATGATGATTTCACGGTCAGTTTCAGTTATATTGTATCCCTTATAAAAAAAGGTTTTGTGCTTTTCTCTGAGTTCTTCAAAAGTGTAGGACATGGTCTTTCCTCCTTTTAGATATTCTATTTTACATTATAAACCAAACTCTATTCAAAATCAAGTGAGAAGAACTTGAAAAAAGTCGGGAATTTTTTTATTTTTTTTGGATTTTGGGGTTTAATTCTTGAAACTCTGGCCGATAAGTATTTTAGGAGAATTATCAGCGGGGATAATTCAAGGTTAAATGTAAATTATTTGTTAACATATAGAAGGAGTTGAAATATATGGATATTCGTTTTAACGCACTTAACAGTTATCAGACAAACAAGATTTCTCCATCAGGAAGAAAGACTACTTCAATTAAGGGCGAAAAGGCTGTATCATCAGGTATTGAAGCTAAGGCTGACAGCATTTCTATCAGCTCTGACGCAGCAAGCTACGGCGAAATCTATAAATTGGGAAACGCTATCAGAAGTGAAATTGATTCAGCTAATACTGCCGACAGAATTGCATCAATAAAGGAAGCTATCAGAAACGGCAGCTATTCTGTATCATCAGATGATGTTGCAGGCGCTATTCTTGACAGATTTATTTAATTGTAAGGGTATAGAGGTACTTGACAATGGAAAGATTTAACGAATACTATGACTTCATGAAGGATTACCTTTCCTTTTTTGAAGGCGTTAAGGACAACGAAAGAATAAAGATGAATGCGCTGCTTTCTAACGACATAAAGAGAATTGAAACTGCAATGCAGCAGCATCAGTCTGATGTTAAAAAAATCGAGCTTATTGAAAAGCAGAGAAGAGAGCTTTCTGAAAAGCTTGGTTTTGGAAAAAAGGATTTTTCTCAGATAATCGGACTTTTTGAAGGTGAAGAAAGAAACAAGCTTGCAGGCGTTAAAAACAGCTTGCAGATTACTGTTAAAAACATTCAGTATTTAAACAGAAAATCAATGGAGATTGCTAATATGCAGCTCAACTATTATGGTGAGCTTGCTGCTGACGAGGAGGCACGCCTTTATAACGCTAAGGGTAAGCCTGAGGTTGCAGCTGCAAATCTTCTTAACACAAAGGTGTAACTTACGATTTGGAGAGGTAAAATATGAGACCGACTTTTCTGGGCTTTGAAGCCAGTAAAACAGCGCTTTTTGCAACACAGAAAGCACTTGATATAACAGGTAACAATCTGTCGAATATTTCCAGCGAGGGTTATACAAGACAGAGAGTTGACCAGGTTTCCATGGGTTATTACTGCTATGGAACTAAATACAATATAAACGCAAGAACACATCTTGCAGGTATGGGTACAAACGTACTTGGTGTCAGTCAGACAAGAAATGAACAGCTTGATAATGCTTTCCGTACTCAGTACGCTGAGGTAGGGGATTACAGCCAGAGAAACACAATGCTCACAGAAATTGAATCTGTGTTGCAGGAAATGGATATCGGTACTGACGGTAACGGCTATGGTCTGAGATATGCAATTGAAGAAATGTATACTTCTTTGCAGGACTTGTCTATGGACGCAAGCTCAATTACAGACGCAAACGTTGTTGTGGCTGCTTTTTCAAACTTTGCAACTACTATGCGTCAGATGTCAATGAACCTTGAAGAAAAGGCTGAACAGTATAAGCAGGAGCTTCAGGTTGACACCCAGACAGTTAATACAATTTTAGAAAAGATTTCTGTGCTTAACAGAGATATAAAGAGAGCAATGGTAGCCGGTGGCTATACTGAAGAGTACGGCCCTAACGAAATGCTCGACGAAAGAAACCTTCTCCTTGATGAGCTTTCAGCTTATGGAGAGGTTGGAGTTAAGTACTACGCTAACGGAACAGCTGATGTAACCCTCGGCGGTCGTGTTGTTGTAAAGGACGAGACAAACGAAATGCTCGACTTTTCAAGAAACCTCGACGGAACAGTTTCTGTAAGATGGCGTAGCGACGGTGAAAATGCAGGTCTTGGACTTGGTATTATCACTGCTTCTACTGAAATTATCAATGGACGTGGAAATGGTACTATAAGCTCAAACGAAAGCTCAGTTATGGGATTTAGATTCTATAAGGATAAGCTTGATGAACTTGCTTCAAGAATTGCTGACGTTTGTAACAATACAATTCCTAAGGAAATTGATGAAAACGGAAATATCGTAAGCTATGTTAAATTCTTCGGCGCTCAGAAAACAAATGAGTTCGGAGAAACAGAGGTTTTCCCTGATATGTATATTTCTTCTGATAATATCAGACTTATGGACGACATCAAGGACGACCCTTCAAATATGCTTACAAATGACGGAAGTACAAAGGATAACAAGTATATCCTTGAGCTTCTCTCGGATTTGTCTACTACAAAGATTAACTTCACAAATGGTGAAGCTACCTTTGAAGAATATATTACAGGCTATCTCACAAATCTTGGTAATGATATTACCTACTACAATACAAGATGCGAATCGGCACAGACAGTAAACGAGGAGCTTCTTAACAGCAGAGAATCAATTACAGGCGTAAGCGAAAACGAAGAAACAGTTAATATGCTTACCTATAACAGAGCTTATCAGGCTGCGGCAAGAATGATGACAGTTATGGATGAACTTCTTGACGTGCTTATTAACCAGATGGGCGTTTAATTGATTGCTTTGACTTCTAAAGAAGGAGGAAGGCGTGAAAAATGAGAATTACCAATAACAGAATAACAAGAAATTATCTGTTTAACGCAAATAAAAATCTTCAGTATTACAGCGATTCGAGTAATAAGCTTACAACGGGAAGAGCTTTTACAAGAGTTTCTCAGAATGTTTCAGGTGGTAAAAAAGCTATGAGACTCAGAACCCAGCTTTATCAGAATGCACAGTTCCAGAAGAACGTTTCTACTGCTAACGAAAAGCTGACAATCGCTGAACAGAGCCTCAGAGAAATGAGTGATATTATCACTTCAGTTCAGGAACAGGCTACAAGAGGTGGAGGCGTATCTGACGCTCAGGCTAAGGAAATCCTTGCATCTACTGTTGATGAACTCAAGGCAACAGTTTTGCAGTACGCTAACTGTACTTACGTTGACGAGTATGTTTTTGGTGGAACGAACGCTAAAACAGCTCCGTTTACAAAGAATGAAAACGATGAAATTATGTATAACGGCTCACTTGTAAAGGATATTACTAAGAATGCTGACGGAGTTTATGTTGACGCTGACGGAAACGAGGTTGATTTCAGCGAGAGAATTTATATCGACATCGGTCTCGGAATGGTAAACCTTACTGAAGGGGATATTGATACAAATTCAGCTTATGATACTTCGTTCTCAGGTCTTGAATGCTTAGGCTTCGGAATGAGCGAATTTACTTATATAAACGATGACGGCGTTGAAGTTACAGAAACTTTCCCTAATAATATCTACGATATTGCAACAGAAATTTCAAAGGCACTTGAAAATAACGAAACACAGAAGGTTTCAGCACTCAGCGACCAGCTTTCAAAGTCACATAACAATCTTCTTAAGAATGTTGCTGACTTGGGTGTAAGAACTCAGTACCTTGAAAGAACTCTCACAATGCTTAAGGATGAAGAGGTTAACATCCAGACAATGCAGACAGAGCTTGAAGGTATAAATGATACAGAAGAAATCGTTAAAATGAACGAATATAAGTACGCATGGATGCTTACTTTACAGTTTGGAGGCAATCTGCTTCCGCAGTCCCTTATGGACTTTCTTAAATAATTACGGATAATTAGAAAGAAGGTGTGTGTATGCAGTTACTGAAAATTACTACTACTCCAATTGAATATGAAATGAAAATCGAACACGCTAAGTTTGAAAAGGCTGACCCGATGGAATTTCATAACGGAGAAATCCAGATTAAAACCCATAACACTCAGATGAGAGCTGATTCGTCACAGATGAGAAGAAATCTGGGAATGCAGAACAATGACGAATTCATAAAGTCAAATGCTAACAGAGGCATGCAGAATGCTATGCAGAAAACTGCCGAATATACCCAGATGGGAAAACAGCTTTCACAGATTCACAACGGCACAAAGGTGAGCGATATTTATAGAAATAAGATGCTCAACGAGGCTGTTGCTGCTTCACAGCAGATGGTGGAATATGTTCAGCTTGGAGACCCTAAGTTGACATGGACACCACCAAAGATTGACCTTTCATACATCAAGAACGACGATACAAGACAGTATCAGACCACAAAGAGCAATATGGAATATGTTCCGGGAAGATTCCATATGGATATTATCCAGCTCCCTAAGGTTAGTATTGAGTATGTGGGCGAGGCTATGTATGTTCCTGCAAGCTCAGCTCCTGGTTATGAACCACCTGAGGAATAAAACCATTGTGACAAAGGAATTTATGCTATGAATGTTAAAACAAGAGATTTCGGCGAAATTGAAATCAACGAAAAGGACATTATCAGCTTTAAGGAAAAGATTTTTGGATTTGAAGATTACAGCGACTTCGTAATGCTTTTTGATGACGAGGTTGGCAACAGCTTTGGCTGGCTGCAGTCTGTTGAAGAGGCAGAAGTGTGCTTCCTTGTGGCAAATCCTTGTGTGCTTGACGTTGAATATTCACCGTCAGTTACAGACCAGACAATCAAGGCTCTGGGTGGGGAATATAACGAGGTTTGGCTTGTTATGACAGCAGGCGAATGCCTTGAAAATTCTACTGTAAATATGAAAAGCCCTGTGGTAATAAACTCCACAAACGGCTTTGCTGCACAGGTTATTCTTGAAGAAGACTATGAAATCAGACATAAAGTTTTCGGAAAGGAGATTGCATAGCTATGCTTATTCTTTCCAGAAAAATCGGTGAATCCCTTATTATTGACGGAAAAATCGAGGTTAAGATTGTTGATATTTCAGGGGATAAAATCAAAATAGGTGTTGAAGCACCTAAGGAGGTTTCTGTTTTCAGAAACGAGCTTTGCAAGACTGTTGAAGAAAACAAGCAGGCAGTTCAGGCTGTCAAGCCATCTGCTCTTAAAAGCTTTCTTAAAACAAAGCAGGGCTGAAACAATAAAAAATAAGGGTATCAAGTTTGTTGCTCGATACCCTCATTTGATTATTTGAAGTTGTTTTTATCACTTAAATTATGTTGCTTCTTGGCTTAAAAAGGTCAGCAAGCTTTGCGTTTTCACGCTCACGGACAAAGGCTCTTATACAGCTTAAATCTCTTGGTGAGATTTCCTCATAGCGATACGCAAGTCTTGGTGAATCTCCGAAACGCAGACCTTTTTCACAGGAAACAAGTGGAATGTCTACCTCTCTTGGAAAAACAGGATAACCCATTCTCAGGGTTATTCTCTTGTCAGCACCGTCAGGATTCAGGTCGCAACCACTGAGTGTGACAGCGTCAACTCCGATTGCTGAAACGTAACAAGGAATAAGCTTTACTGTGCGACGTGTGGCTTTTATGATGTCGGCACTTATGGAAACCTGAGTTTCAATGAGATTTTCAGCACCGTCACAAAGACTGCATTCCACGTCTGTAATTCTCAAGTAGTTTCGTGTAGAAAGATATGCTTTTCCACAAACTCTCAGAAGAGGTACGTCGTGGTATTTGCATACGATAATTACCGGTGCACCGATGGTGAGCATCGGAACAAATTCACCTGTAAATTCACAGGTACGGTCAAATGGCGAAATTTTTGCCTGACCGGTTTCACCTTCGCTGAAGCCTTCGGTGTATATGATTGCATCAAGATTATTAAAATTCATTTTTTACTTCCCTTCGGATTAAAAATATACCAACTTAAGTATAACATATTTTTCAGAAAAATCAAATACTTTTTCAGCGAAAAAGTATTTTAATAAAAATAAATACAAGGAGCCTGCTTTTTATGAAAAATTTTGAAGAGATTTTTGAAATACAGAAAAACGTCAAGAGTAATTTTCTTGCACTTGAACAGGAGACTGTTGCAATTTTAAGTTGTGACGCTGATGATATTGAAGGTCACACAGTTGCAAGAGTTGAATACCTTGAAAAAAACAAGGAGCTTTACGAGGAAATTTTTGATTTCTGTAAGACCTATGAACAGGGATATGCCCTTGAAATGGCTGTTAAAAATACAGCGATGAGAGAAGAGCTTCCTGACAATCTCAAGGAGGTTTTTGACAGGTTTTCTCAGGTTTATGCTATTGTAAACCGTGTCGTAAACGTGGATAAGCAGGTTACTGAAAGAATTGAAAGAGAACAGAATAAAATCGTAAAGCAGATTAAGGATATGAACTCAGGTTATGAGTCAAAGGCAGCTAAATTCTATGCTGCAAGTGACGCAGGAGAACAGAAGCATTTCGGCGAATCAAAAAGAAGAATTTAGGCTTTTTGCTATTGAATTTTTATAAAAACGACCGATGTATATTTTAGGAAAAAATATCGGCGAAAGGAGTTTTTAGTATGAATGTAAATGCGACAAGTTCTTATACAAATGAAACATACAGCAGCAGTGGTTTTTCTGGCATGATGTCAGGTCTTGATACCGAAGCTTTGGTTCAGAGCATGCTTCAGGACGTTCAGGGAAAAATCGACAAGCAGAATCAGGAACAGCAGAAGTTTGAATGGCAGCAGGAAATTTACAGAAGTGTAATTTCAAAAATCCAGACATTCCAGACCAAGTATTTTGATTTGACTTCTTCTTCAAGCCTCAGAACAAACGCATTTTTTAATAAAATGACAACCGTGAGTTCGAACAGCGCTGCGGTAAAAATCGCGGCAACAAACTCTTCGATGGCTCAGGATTTTACAGTTCAGGCTGCACAGCTTGCTAAGGCTGCAAAGCTTACATCAGGTAAGGTTTCAACAGGCGAAATCAAAGTAAACTTTGACCAGAGCTTTTTTGAAACACCAACTCAGGAGCTTTCAATCAAGGTAGGCGACAAGGAACAGTCAATCAATCTTCTTGACTATGACAGCGTTGAGGATATTGCTACCGCAATCAATGATATGAACCTCGGCGTTAACGCTACTGTTGAAGAAGGAAAGCTCAAGCTTGACGGTGGTGAAACTGCTTTCACTGTTTCGGGAAGCGAAAACGCTATTTCAACTCTCGGAATTAAGGCAGGCACAGTTAAGGCTAACGATGAAGATAAGTTCGTTCTGGAATCTTCAAAGGAAGTTGACCTTTCCAAGCTTGACAGCACACCAAAGGAAAGTGCTGAACTTACTTTTTCACTTAACGGAATTTCAAGAAAAATTACAATTTCAAAGGATGAGGCTGACCCGATTTCTTATTTAAGAGAACAGCTCAAGAAGAATTTCGGAACAAGCGTTTCAGTTGCCGACGACGGAACAATCACAACAGGCAAGGGACAGAGCCTTACAGTTTCAGGAGATGTTGAAGCAATCGGACTTTCAGCTACTGCTTCAACTACTCTCAGAACTACTGCTAAGCTTTCTGAAAGTGGTCTGGCAGGTCTTGTGGCTGACGAAAACGGCAAATACAACATTACAATCAACGGACACGATTTCAGCTTTGACGGTAATAAAACTGTAAATCAGATGATAAATGAAATCAATGATGCTGATATCGGTGTGACACTTTCATATAACTCACTCAGCGACGCATTTACTCTTACAAATGACGACGCAGGTAAGGGATTTGAAATCAATGTAAGCGGAAATCTTGCAGACGCTATGTTTGCAAATTCAAAGTTTACAGAAGGTCAGAATGCTGTTGTTAACATCAACGGAACAACAGTTGAAAGAACTTCAAACAACTTCTCATACAACGGCGTATCAATCGAGCTTAAGGCTACAACAGGCAGCTATGAAACAGATGCAGACGGAAACTTTGTTACTGACGCTGAAGGAAACTTTGTAGCACAGGCCGGAACGGTTGACAACGCTGCAACAGTTGAGTCAACAAGAGATACAGATTCTATTGTAAGCACAATCAAGGAATTTGTAAACGACTATAACGCACTCATCAAGGAGCTTAACGGCTATACACACGCTGCTGCTAACGATTATGAACCTCTTACAGATGCTCAGAAGAAGGAAATGAGCGAGGACGAAATCGAAAAGTGGGAGAAAAAGGCTAAGGAAGACCTTTTGAGAAACGACAGAGATATTTCAAACTTCCTCAACTCAATGAGAACAGCGATTTATTCAAAGGCTGGTGCAAACGGAAATACACTTGCACAGTTTGGAATTAACTCAAGCTCAGAGTGGAAGGATTACGGAAAGCTTGAAATCAACGAGGAAGAGCTTAAAAACGCAATCAATACTGCTCCTGACCTTGTAACTGAACTTTTCACAGGCGAAAACGGACTTGCAACAAAGCTTAACACAATCTGCAAGAATACTGCAAACGTAAGCTCTGCAAATCCTGGTACACTTGTAAAACTTGCTGGTGTTGAAGGCAAGGCAAGTGAAAAGAACAACACAATTCAGACACGACTTGATTCAATCAAGGATAAGCTTGAAAGCTTAAAGCAGGTATACGAACAGAGAAAAGCACGTTTCTGGAAGCAGTTTAACGCAATGGAAACTGCACTTGGAAATATGAACTCTACAAGTGGTTACCTGACACAGATGCTTGGTGGCTGATAACAGGGAAAGGAATCCCGACTATTCACGAAAGGACGATGCAAAATGACAAACCCATATCAGAAGTATCAGCAGCAGTCTGTTGCTACAATGACACAGGGTGAGCTTTTGGTTAAGCTTTATGAAACCTGTTCAAAGAGAATGAACGCAGGTGTTTATTATATTGATGAAATCAAGGATTACAACAAGGCTAATGAAAACCTTCAGAAGGCTCAGAAAATCCTTAACCACCTTAATGCAACACTTGACAGAAATTATGAAATTTCACAGAATTTATCTGCACTTTATGATTTCTTTATCAGAGTTGTAGTTGAGGCTAATGTGAAGAAAAAGACAGAAACCTTAAAGGAAATCATTCCTATGATTGATGACTTGGGTGCAAGCTTTAAGGAAGCTGAAAAAATCGTTCACAGACAAAACGCCTAAACAATTGACAATTGACAATTATACAGTTGGCAGTTTTGAAAATAGTTTCAAAAAAAGAATAAATTTATGTAAGGCGGTAACATTAAAGTTACCGTCTTTTTTGTTTAAGCAGCCGCGTCTGAGTGGGAATCAGTCGCATTTTCAATTGCTGTTGCATACATTTCGTCGGCAAAAATCCCATAGCCCATTGTTACGTCGTTTACAAAAACGTGAGTTACTGCACCGATAAGCTTGCCATTCTGAATAATCGGACTTCCACTCATTCCTTGCAGTATTCCACCTGTTTTTGACAAAAGTCTTTTGTCGGTAATTTTTATCACCATATTTTTGGTATTCTGTCCGTCAAGTCTTATTTCTTCAATACAAATCTCGTATTTTTCGGGGGTTTTTCCGTTGAGTGTAGTGTAGATGTGGGCTTTGCCTTTGACGATTTCCTGCTTAAACCCAAGAGGAATTGGTGTTTTTTCGGTTGGAATTTCATTCATAACACCAAAAACCCCGTTTTCCTCGTTGGCATAAATTTCTCCCAGTGCGCCCTTCTGAGTAAATCCACCTAAAAGTGCACCGGGGTCTCCGTTGTGGCTTTTCTGATAGTCGTGAATTGACACGTCGGATGCCTCGCCATTTTTTATGGGTACAATATCTCCTGTATCAATGTCACAGACGGGATGTCCGAGACCACCAAAAATTCCGTCGTAACAATAGAATGTCACTGTGCCTATTCCTGCCGATGAATCCCTCACCCATATTCCTGCACGGTATGTGCCGTCTATGATTTCAGGGGTGAGATTTACAGTTTTTTCTTCACCGTTACGTTTGATTTCAAGCTTTATCGTCTGCCCGTTGCAGTTTCTGATAAGCTGTGATATTTCAGCGTTTGAAGAAACATTTTTGTCGTCGACCGAAAGGATAATGTCGCCACATTTAAGCCCACATTTTTTTGCAGGGCAGTTTTCATCAAGAAAATCCACAACCATAACCCCCTCCGATATGATTTTTATCCCGAAAGGTTCTCCTCCCACATACAGAAGTGGTGAATCAAGTGGCTGGGTTTTTACGCTTTTTATGGGGACAATTCCAAAAAGCATAAGGTCGGTGTTTTTGTGGTTTTTTGATTTTTGCGGTGAAATTTCAGAGTAGGACGACAGCACCAGTCTGTTGCTCTGGCTGACATAAAATCTGTCGGGAAGTCTATAATAATAGTAGCCCGAAATCAGCAAAAGCAAAAGTGAAATCACTAAAAAAACTGATGCTGTCAGCTTTATTGCTGTTTTCATTTATTTCTCCTTTTTTGTTTTTCGTCGACGTGATATTATTTTTTGCAAAGTGAAAAATAAAATTCTTTTTGTGATACAAGTATTATTTTCTTTGGTTTTGGTGTAAAAATGTTGAATTTAGAGGAAAAAGTACTTGAATTGGTAGTATGAAATGTGCTATAATTAATTTGTATAGGTGTTTTTATTTGTAAAATGAAGGGAATGGAAAATTTTGTCTAAAAAGGACAGACTCAGAAAAGAAAAAGAACGCCAGCTTGCCCTTAAAAAGAAAGAGGAAATGGCTGAGCGAGAATATAAAGAAAAATTCACAGAAAGCAAGTCGGTTAATAAGTATAAAAAGAAAAAAGGACAGATTGCAGAAGGTCCTTATTACCTTATAATCAAGCTTCTTATGCTTATTCCTTACGGCTGGTCGGCTTTTTTCTGGGGTGGCGTGCTTTCAATTGCCATTTTAGGAAATATGGTCAATGTTTATGACTTCAGCGAGCTTGGAAAAATGACTGCTGTTTATATAATAGTGGGCGCTGTTATTATGGCAGGCGCACTTGTTTTTGAATTCTTAAAAAAGTACATAGCAGGCTTTGTGGTGGCGTTTGTGGGAGTTATGCTTTATTTAAAGGGCGTAAATCAGTTTATTGAGCCTATCACAAAATACCTTGAAACAAAGGCTGTTGACGAAAAGCTTCTGGGAATGGACAAAACATGGATGACAAGATGCTATCCGATATGGGCATTTTTAGTGCTTTCAGGCGTACTTCTTGGAATAAGCCTTTTGGAAAAATATCTCAGAAAGCGTAAAGAGAGAATTCTCAGGGATAATGCACCTGTAAAGAGCATTGTCAGCGACTGATTGGCAAATTGTGGATAATGTGTTGTTTAAAACATACAGAAATTAACCATTGTGTAACCAAATTTTCTATTGTCACAAAATGTCGGATTTTGTTGACTAAGTGGAAAATGAATTGTATAATAAAATACAGATAAAGAAAAATTATGTTTTATACATAAGCGACAACAAAATGATAACAAAGGAGAATACAAGTGGTTTTTGCAGATTTGTTTTTTCTGTACGGATTTCTGCCTGTGTGCCTGATTCTGTACTTCTTTTCAAAAAACATTACATATAGAAATATAGTTTTAGTAGCTTTTTCGTTGGTATTTTATGCGTGGGGTGAACCTGTCTGCGTATTTTTGCTGATACTGACGGCTTTTGTTGACTATATTATGGGACTTTTTATTGATAAGTTCCGTGACAGGACAGGCGCTAAGCTTGCACTTATAGCGTCACTGGTGATAAATTTAAGTCTGCTGGGATTTTTTAAATACAGCGGATTTATCGTTGAAAATATAAACAATTTAATAGGACTGTGGAGTGATTTTTCTATTCCTGTGCCAAAGGTGAGACTCCCTATCGGTATAAGCTTCTACACCTTCCAGACTATCTCTTATACAATTGACAACTATTGGGGCAAGGTTAAAACACAGAAAAATTTCGGAAAGTATCTTATGTATCTTTCGCTTTTCCCACAGCTTGTTGCAGGTCCGGTTGTAAGATATTCAGTTATCGAAGAAAGCATTGACAACAGAAAGACTACTCTTGCTGATATGAGCGAGGGACTTTCAAGAATTGTTCTGGGACTTGCAAAAAAGGTTATTATCGCAAACAATCTTTCTACCGTTGTTGAAAGCCTTTGTGGTAATAACGAGATTGGGTATGATATTTTTAAAACCCAGTCTGTTGCAGGCACATGGCTCGGTGTTATTACCATTGCTTTGTGGTATTACTTTGACTTTTCCGGATATTCGGATATTGCTATCGGCTTGGGAAGAATTTTCGGATTTAAGTTCAACGAAAACTTCAACTATCCGTTTATCTGCCGTAATATCACAGAATTCTGGCAGAGATGGCATATTTCTGTTGGTTCGTTCTTCAGAGATTACCTGCTTTATCTCCCGATTTTCGGAAAAAGACGCCCGTACGCAAGCCTTTTCCTTGTATGGTTTTCAACAGGTCTGTGGCACGGAGCAAGCTGGAATTTCGTTTTGTGGGGACTTTATTACGGACTTTTCATTCTCATTGAACAGAAAATCGGCAAGAAGCGTATGAAGAAAATTCCTGCCGTAATTTCACATATCTATTCAAAAATAATTATCGTTGTGGGATTTGGTATTTTCCATATTGAAAGCCTTCCTGCACTTGGACACTACTTCAAGGCACTTGTAGGTGCAAACGGTGGTGGACTTTTAGACGCTGTTACAAGAGTTACATTTATGAATAACATCTGGCTTTTTGCAGTTGCTATTGTGTTTTCTATGCCGATTGTCAAAAAGACAAAGGAGCTTATGGCGAAAAACAGAAGCACACTTGTTATTTCAAACTCAATCGGTGTGCTTATGAATGCAGTTCTGCTTATTGTGTGCAGTCTGCTTCTTGTTGACACAACAAACAACGTATTCTTGTATTTTAACTTCTGATGGTTTTATAAAGAATTGGAGATAATTTAAGATATGAAAGATAAACAGAAAAAAGAGGTTGAGGTCAAGTCAATTAAGTACATTGACGCCGATATGGACGTTAAAAGCGTCAGGGCTGATGTAAGACGTGTTGACCTTAACGGAAAGCAGAAGGAGGAAATTCAGATTCAGATTTCCCCTGAACGCATAAAACAGCTTGAAAAATAAAAAAAGAAAAAATTAAAAATGGAAGAACGCCAGAAGGCTGTTGAACTGAGAAACAAGCTTGA
>JAFTNX010000201.1 GCA_017451665.1 Oscillospiraceae bacterium
CTACTCTCTTTTAACTGTAATTATATGTAACTTTACATTTTATGGAAAAGGTTTTATAATTATATTAAGGTGAACGCAACTTTTTTAAGGAGGTAATTATATGACCAAAAAGAAAAAGCTGAAAATCGCATTGCTGATAGGCATATCTGTTTTTGTGATAATTGCAGTTGTTGTAGCTGTTGTGATTATAATTGACCAGGGAATAATTCCAGGTGAACCTTTTTATCTTACTGATTTAGACCCGTCGGAAGTACAATACATTTCCATTTGGGACCCGGGATATTATGGCAATACAAAAGCAAAAATCACAGACGAAGAAGCAATAGAAAGAATAATAAATAATTTCAACAGCGTAAAAGTTCAACGAAAAGAGAATTACAATTGGGATGACGGTATTACACCACCCCATTATGAAATAACTATTTATTTAAAAGATGAAAGCAAAGAAATAATCGAATATTCCTCTGACCTTACTCATGGGATAAATGACGTAGAATACAAATATCATTATGATATTCTTGAAGGAGAAGTTGATTGTGAATATCTTTACTCTTTTCTTCACGAAGCAAGATTAAATGAATTAAGAGAGAAAAAAGAAGAACTGATAAATGGTTATGAATCTTGTCACATTCAATTTATGGAAATAATCGACGCTGAGAGTAACACTCTTGCACGCCTCGGATACGAAGATAGATACACTCTCAGTACATCTTTAGAAGATATAACCGTATCTGTCAAAGACGAAAATAATGAAACTAACACACCATACAAATACATACTTCTAGTTCATTATACCGACGGAAGTGTTGAAGAACTCATTATTAACGATAGTAATGATATAAAATCCCCGTTTTACACTTATACAGTTCATCGTGGTGCTATCGACCTTGCACTCATTGAATCCATGATAGAAAAATACCGAAACAGCGACATTTTAGAATAAATTTATGTGAAAACGATACCTCAAAATCTATTTACATTTAATTTACTTTACAAAATAAAAAGTTTGTTGTATAATATTCTTGTAAAATTAAATTTTAGGAGGTATTCGTCATGGATTTGAAAAAAATTTTTCCGTTCAGCTACAAGGTAACAGATGACCCTAAGACACTTGTAATCGCTATCGCAATTTACGTTATCGTTTCAATTGTTCTTGGTGTTCTTCTCGGTATCGTTGGCTCAATCAAGATTCTTGGTCTTATCACAGGAATCGTTGGCGCAGTAGTTTGGATTTACTCAATCGTTGGAATTGTTCTTTCAATTCTCGAATTCTTAAACGCTAAGAAGTAATTTACTTAAAAAGGAAATCCCTTTACCATCGTGGTAAAGGGATTTTTTTGTTTCTAATATTTAAAATCGCTTCCGCCTACAAATTCTCTGATGAGAGCGTTTTTAGGTAAATACTCAAGAGGCAAAGCTACCATCACATAAAGGAAACCTAAAATATCCGAGAATTTATCATATTCAGGGTATGTGTCCTTTAAGGCTTCAAGGGCAGGAATTACTCTGTCCTTATAAAGTGGCACTTCGTATTCAAAAAATGTGTCAATGTCAAAATGCGCTCTGTGTTTGTATGGCATAATGTAGAGATTTTCGCCACGCTCAACACCCTGATACATATCAAGTGTGTCCTCCGGTCGTCTTCCACGCTGAACAATGTCTCTAATCATTCTTCGCATAACTCGGATTTTTGATGGATGGAGAAGTCCCCCGCTTAAATTCTGAAGTCTTGTTCTTACGCTGACATAAATGCCTGTTGCAAAATCATATGACTTTCCTGTGATTTCAGGATTGAGTGCGTGAATACCCTCAATGACTACAATCTCATTTTTGCCACGCTTTAATTTGTGACCTGCTTCTCTTTTCTGTTCAACAAAATTAAATTTCGGTACGTCAATTTCTTCACCGTTTGCAATCTTTTCAAGGTGGTCGTTAAGAAGCGGAATGTCCATTCTCAATGGGCTTTCGTAGTCAATTTTTCCGTCCTCACCCACTGCGTCAGGGGTGTTTACAATAGGCAGAAAATAGCTGTCCATTGAAAGTGTGTGAGTGCTACAGCCCCACTCGTCAAGAAGTGCTTCAATTCTCATAGCAGAAGTTGTTTTTCCCGAGCCTGACGGTCCAGACAAAAGAACAATCGGCTTTTCCTTTACGTTTTCACGCAAGGTTTCGGCAATTTCATAAATGTGGTCAGCGTATTCCTTTTCGGCAGCCTTAACAAGCCCGTCAGAGTCGTTTTTGACCATATAATTCAGTTCGTCTGTTGTAATAATATTCATAAAAATCTCCTTATGATTGTGTTCTTATGTTAAAAATCTGAGAACGCAAAAGTGACAGCTTTTCGTTCACTATTTATAATTCCCTCGCAAACTTCAGATTTTGTGGTTTGCGTAAGCAAATTCGTGACATTGTCACGAAAACAAAATCTGGAATGAAAGCTTGCTTTCATTCATTATTCCCACTTATCGCATACATCAGTGAGTTTGTCAGCAAGCTTTGCAAGGTCCTTGTTTGTTCTTCCCTCGCTGTTTTTAATGAGCTTTGTAAGTCTGTCAAGAACAGAGAGAAGTCTTGCGTAAACTGTATTAGGCTTGCTTTCACTCTTTCTCACGATAGGTACAGCAACGCCCTCTGTTACAAATTCGCCCTTGATAATGTCAAATTCAGTTCCACTGTATGGCGCATAAGCGTTTATGTTCATATCCTTTAAAATCTTTGTAAAGTTGTCAGCAGCCTCAGTTTCACCGTGAACTACAAACACCTTTTTAGGATTGTTGACAGCCTTTGCCCATTCAATAAGTCCGTCAAGGTCAGCGTGACCTGAAAGCCCCTGCATTTTGGTAATTCTTGCTCTCACCTGAACTTCTTCGCCAAAAAGCTTTACCTTTTTTGCACCTTCAAGAAGATTTCTGCCCATTGTGTTTGCAGCCTGATAACCAACAAACAAAACAGTGCATTCCTCACGCCACAGGTTGTGCTTTAAGTGGTGCTTAACTCTGCCTGCCTCACACATACCACTTGCAGAAATAATAATTTTTGGATTTTTATCAAAGTTGATTGCCTTTGACTCGTCGCTTGTAACAGCAAGATTAAGCCCTTCAAAGCTGATAGGGTTAATTCCCTGTCTTACAAATTCAATTGCCTCTTCGTCAAAACAGCTTTCCTTGTTTCTGTTAAAAATACTTGTAGCTTCAATAGCAAGCGGGCTATCCACATACACCTTAAAATCGGCATTTGTTTTTACAAGTCCCTTTTCCTTGATAATTCTGAGGAAATACAAAAGCTCCTGAGTTCTTCCTACTGCAAATGACGGGATAACAAGAGTTCCACCCTTTGCAAAAGTTTCTTCAATAATCTTTGCAAAAACAGTTACATAATCAGGTGGTGTATCGTGCTGTCTGTCGCCATAGGTTGACTCCATAACAACATAATCAGCCTCGCTGACGTAGGTAGGGTCTCTTAAGAGTGGCTGGTCAAGGTTTCCGATGTCGCCCGAAAACAGCAGTTTTCTTGTTTCGTTATTTTCAGTAAGCCACACCTCAATACTTGCAGAGCCGAGAAGATGTCCTGCGTCAACAAAACGGATTTTTACCCCTTCAAAAAGCTCAATCTCTTCATTATATTTATGAGGAACAAACTGTGCTATTGCCCCCTCAGCGTCCTTCATTGTATAAAGTGGAACGTACTCAGGCTTTCCGGAACGCTTGCCCTTACGGTTACGCCACTCAGCTTCAAATTCCTGAATGTGAGCAGAGTCTCTGAGCATTGTTGAACAAAGATTGCAGGTTGCCTCTGTTGCGTGGATTTCCCCCTGAAAACCACCTGCATACAAAAACGGCAGAAGTCCCGAATGGTCAATATGTGCGTGAGTCAAAAGCACAGCGTCAATCATTGACGGAGCGCACGGAATTTTTGCATTTTCATACATATCCCTGCCCTGTTCCATACCAAAATCCACAAGAATTCTCTTGTCATTGACCTCAATATAAGTACAGCTTCCTGTTACCTCGTGACAAGCACCTATAAAAACAAGTTTCATAAAAGCAAATCCTTTCACATTCATTTTTTAACAGTATATCATTTTATTCAAAAATTTGCAAGTGGCTTTACACAAATTTGACAAAAATAACAAAAAAGGGGCAATCCATAACGGATTGCCCTTAAATATCAGAAATTACTTGATTTCGTTGATAATGTAAGTATCATTTTCTGTGAGGAAGTCTGTAACTACGTTATCATAAACGTCTGTTACTTCATACTTAACATCTTCAGCTGTGAATTCAGCAAGCTTGCCTTCTGTAACTGTAACGTTTCTGAAATAAGCTACAACGTAGAATGTTCCGTCAACTTCCTTGTCGTCCTGTTCATGAGTACACTGTACTTCATAAATCTTAGCAAATCTGTTGATGTCATCCCACCAGTCGCCCTGGTCCTTATTTACGTTATATGTTGTAGTCTTGAGTGTTACTGACTTGATTGACTTAACTTCGCCAAGGTTATCAAAATCCCAAGTATACTTGTTAACATATTCGTCAGCCTTAGCCTGTGCCTGTGCATCAAGGATATCCTTGTATGTATCAATTGTTACATCTTCAAGTGTAGCGTATCTTTCAAGGTCAGCAAAGTTGATTGTGTATGTCTTTTCAGTTGTCTTGAGCTTGTAGCCATTGTCAGCAAAGCTACCGTAAGCATAAGCTGATGCTACAAATGTAGTGCCGTCAACAATTTCCATACCCCATGTATCTGTTGAAACGCTTACATTGTCCTTGATGTAGTCAGGTGTATCATCCTTCCATGAAATGTTAATGTCAAGGTCAGGAGCGATACCTTCGTATGTAACGTCAATATAATCAAATACTTCTACTTCCTGGAGTTCCTTAAGACCAGAAACTGTAAAGTCCTTAGTCATATCACTTTCAAAGAGGTAGCATACCTTCTTTTCTTCGTCAACAACGCCCTTATAATCTCTGTCATAATCTGAACCGTCATAGTAGCCCTTAACAGTTACTGTGCCACCGTTTGAAAGGTTATATGAGCTTGTTTCAAAATAGAAACCAAAGTTGTTCTTGATGAATTCAGGGCAGTTGTTTGTTGAAATTTCAGCGTCACCGTCGCCGTCGATACCTTCAAAAGTAACTTCAAGTCCTTCAAAAATATCAATTTCTTCGCCCTTCATAAGTCCACTTACCTTAACTTCAAAGCTTTCCTTAGTGAGCTTGATGTTATAGTCCTTAAGGTCGTCCTTGTCGTAATCAACAGTAACCTTTACCTTATCGCCATTCTTGAGCTTATCCTTTTCTTCGTCAAAATCAACTTCAAAAGTGATGCAGTCAAGGAGAGCTTCCTTCATTTCAAGAGCTTCGTCCTCATCCTTAGCCTTTTCAAAAGCATCTACAAGGTCATCTTCGTCAATTGAAAGGAATTCAGAAGTCTTAAGGTCCTTATATTCTTCCTTGAGGTACTTCTTGAGGTCTTCCATTTTTGCGCCTTCAGCCTTAACAACCTTTTCAATATCGCTCATTGAAAGTCCGTAAGCAATTTCAGCCTTTTCTTCAGGTTCGATGCCGTCATAGTCTGCGTATTCGTCAAGGTAGAATGTTGTGTATTCATCATAAGCAAATGATACAACAGGAACAGCCTGACCTTCAAGACCTTCAAAAGTAACTCTGCAGAGTTCTTCAGGGTCAATCTTTGTCCACTTTGTAAGGTTAATAATGATTGCAACAATCGCAATAATAAGTGCGAGTACTGCTGCACCTACACCAGCAAGTGGAAGGTACTTCTTGATTTTTTCAGGGTCCATACCAGCCTGAGTTGCTCCACCTTCGCCGATTGCTTCGTTTACAGCGTTAACAGTTTCTTCTGCCTTAGCTTCCACCACAGGAGCAGCAGCTGCTACTGCTTCAACGACAGCCTGCTTTGCGCCACATACAGGGCAAAAGCCAGCGTCAGCATTCATCTTAGCGCCACATGAACCACAAAACTTTTCGTTTGCCATTTTCATTTCCTCCTTAAAATATACGATACATAAAATATATATTTTTTACACTTTACATTATACTTAATAACAAATTCAAAGTCAATTAAAAGCGCCACACAATTCACAATTTTCATACGCTTTAACAATTTACAACCCCTAAAATCACCATTTTATTATAATTTCAACAAAACAAAAAAGCGTTCTCCGAAAGTATCGAAAAACGCTTGATTTTGCGTAAGATTATTTACTTTTTGAGTCCCCAGATATCTCTTGCGTAGTCGTTTACTGAACGGTCAGCTGAGAAGATACCTGCGCCTGCGATATTGTTAAGTGACATCTTCTGCCACTTCATCTTATCTTCATAGCATTCGCTTGCATACTTCTGTGCCATCTGATATGAATCAAAGTCAGCAAGTACCATATAAGGGTCGTTTGTCTTGAGGTTTCCTGCAATTTCGTTGAATGTTTCACCATTGATGCCCTTATACATAAGGTCGATAGCATTTCTGATAACGCCATTTGAGTTGTACTCATTTTCAGGGTTATATGAAGGCTTTCTCTTGTTAACTTCGTCAACTTCCATACCGAATACAATGATATTGTCTGTGCCAACCTGTTCGTGAATTTCCACGTTAGCGCCGTCCATTGTACCGAGTGTGATAGCACCGTTAATCATAAGCTTCATATTACCTGTACCTGAAGCTTCTGTACCTGCAAGTGAAATCTGTTCTGAAATTTCAGCAGCCGGCATAAGAAGTTCTGAAAGTGATACACAGTAGTTGTCAAGGAATACAACTGAAAGCTTCTTGTTGAGCTTAGGATTCTTCTTGAGTTCCTGTGAAATATTCCAGATAAGCTTGATAATCTGCTTTGCAAGGTAGTAACCAGGAGCAGCCTTGGCAGCAAAGATATATGTCTTTGGTGTAAATGGAGCGTCCGGGTTTGCCTTGAGGTAGTTATATTCAGCGATGATATTGAGAGCGTTAAGGTGCTGTCTCTTATATTCGTGAAGTCTCTTAACCTGTACGTCAAAAATAGAATCTGTGTTAAGAGCAATTCCGTACTGATTCTTAACGTACTTAGCAAACTTCTTCTTGTTGTCAATCTTGATTTCAGCAAGCTTTTCAAGAACAGCCTTGTCATTTTCAAACTTCTTGAAATCCGAGAGCTTTGAAGCGTCCTTCAGGAAGCCGTCACCGATACATTCACAAAGAAGATTTGTAAGACCAGGGTTTGACTGATAGAGCCATCTTCTGTAAGCGATACCGTTAGTAACGTTCTTGAACTTTTCAGGAGTTACTGAATTTTCATCAGCAAAAGTATCAACCTTGATAATTTCTGAATGGATTTTAGCAACGCCGTTTACGCTATGTGAAGCGTGAACACAGAGGTTTGCCATCTTAACCATATTGTTTGAAATGATTGACATTCTTGTGCACTTAGCCTCGTCGTGTGTCTTTTCCCAGAGGTCACGGCAGTAACGTTCATTGATTTCAACAATAATTGAGAAAATTCTTGGTGTAACTGACTTCATAAGGTTGCAGTCCCACTTTTCAAGAGCTTCCTGCATAACTGTATGGTTTGTATAAGCAAAAGTCTTGGTACAGATTTCCCAAGCTCTGTCCCATTCATAACCACAGTCGTCAAGAAGAACTCTCATAAGTTCAGGGATAGCAAGTGTAGGGTGTGTATCGTTGATATGGATAGAAACCTTTTCAGCAAGGTTATCAAGTGTTCCGTAAACGCTCATATGGTGGTTTACGATATCACCGATTGACGCTGCACAAAGGAAGTACTGCTGTCTGAGACGGAGTGACTTACCTTCTGCGTGGTTATCGTTAGGGTAAAGTACCTTTGAGATAGCCTGAGCGATAATATTCTGACCAAGAGCCTTTGAGTAGTCGCCCTTGTTGAACATGCTCATATCAAAGCTTGGGCATTCAGCCTTCCAGAGTCTGAGCTTAGAAACAGCTTCACTGTCAAAGCCAGAAACAAACATATCATATGGAACAGCCATAACTGTTGTGTAGTTTTCGTGAGTTACGCAGTGATACTGCTGGTCCCAGTATTCCTTGAGTTCACCGTCAAAGTGAATTTCAATGCTCTGGTCATAGTTTGGAACGAGCCAGATTTTACCACCAGGGAGCCAGTTGTCAGGAAGCTCTGTCTGCCAGCCTTCTTCAAGCTTCTGCTTAAAGATACCGTATTCATAACAGATTGAGTGACCTGTTGCACAGTAGCCCTGTGTTGCAAGTGCGTCAAGATAACAGGCAGCAAGTCTTCCAAGACCACCGTTACCAAGACCTGCGTCTGGTTCCATTTCATAAATGCTGTTGATGTTGATTCCGAAATCCTTGAGAGTTGCAGTAGCCTCTTCTACCATTGAAAGGTTATAAAGGCTTGTCTTAAGTGAACGTCCCATAAGGAATTCCATTGAGAGGTAATAAACCTGCTTATTGCCTGCTGAATGAGTCTTATTGATAAAACGTCTTCTCTTGTCCTTGAGAAGCTTTACCACAACCTTTGAAAGTGCCTCGTAAACCTGCTTATCCGAAGCCACATCAGGAGTAACAGCATAATCGTGGCTGAGTACATTTATGAACTCTTCCTTGAGCTGTTCCTTAGTAATGAGCTTTGGCATAACAATTGATGATTTTTTTGCGTTTGCCATACTTTTTCCTCCATATCTTATTTACGGGATAACCCGACAATCTCAATTTCAGGTGTGTTAATCGTTTTCGTTATAATAAAATGCCCCTATCGACAAAAACACACAGTAACTATTATATCGTTATTGTGCCTAATTGTCAAGGGGCGATATTGTACAAATTGCATAGTTTTCAAAAGCTTTATATATTCAATCCTACAATTACCCTTTACCATTCTGTGAAATCAAAGTAAAAAAATCTTTAACTGCTCCCCTTTGAAATCAAACGCAAGGAATAGTAACTGTAATTTCAGTACCCTCACCTATTTCGCTGTTAATGCTGATACTTCCGTTATGATAAGACGCAATATGCTTAACGATAGAAAGTCCCAGACCAGTGCCACCCGTCTGTTTTGAACGGCTTTTATCAACTCTGTAAAACCTTTCAAAAATTCTGTCCTGATGCTCGGCAGAAATACCGATTCCGTCGTCTTTTACAACAATATAAGCAAGCCCGTTTCGCTTTTCGATAGTAACCCAGACGTGACCGCCCTCGTTATTATACTTGATGGCATTATCCATAAGGTTTAAAAACAGTTCAATCATATAGCTTTTGTTTGCCTTGACAAGGAATTTCTCACCACTTACAGAAACTGTGATATTGTGGCTGTCAGCTTTAAGCTGTAAGGTTTCCTCAACGTCGTTTGCCACATCAACAAGGCAAAGCTCCTCAGCAGTTTCATCAGCAGAAAGCTCTTCGATTTCCGAAAGTCTGATAATATCATTTATAAGTGCAAGAAGTCTTTCGCTTTCTCTGAAAATTGTTCCACCGTATTTTTTAACCGACTCCATATCGGTAAAAATTCCGTTTTCAAGCATTTCGCCAAAGCCCTTGATTGTGGTAAGAGGAGTTTTCAATTCATGGGATACGTTAGCTGAAAAGTCCTTTCTGATTTCCTCTGCCCTGAGCTTATCGGTAGCGTCAACAAGCAGAATCATAAATCCGTAGTTATTGTTAAAAGTCGCCTTGTTTATATAAAACTGAATCTGTCTGTTAGGTGTTCTTACAACGCCGTGTGAAAAGCCTTCATCATCAGCAGTTTCTATTCCGTCAATAAGCACCTTGTTTTTTACAAGCTCGCCTATTCTTGCGCCCTCGTTATACACAAAAGACGGATTTAAAAATTCCACAGCACTCTTATTCACAGAAAGAAGTATTCCGTTTTCGTCAACAAGAATCATTCCCTCCACCATATTTTCAGTAATAAGAGAGATTTTTTCCTTTTCATTTTTAAGGCGTCTGATGTATCTTGAAAGTCTTGCAGAAAGCTTTTTCATAGCCTCAACAAGAGGTTCAAGCTCTTCGTATTCAACCTCAACCTGTACGCTTTCGTCAAGGACGTCAAGGTTATTTACAAGCTGAGTTATCGGTTTTATGGCGTTTTCAGAAAGCTTCACCGAGATGATGGTTGCCACAACGATAACTATCGCTGCAAGCACAGCAATAAGTCCCACAACCCCGAGAAAAATAGCAATCATACCATTTCTTTCTCTTGAAAAACGATAAACAAAATCCCCGTCTTTTACTGCGTAGTAGTAAGAGGTGGTGGACATTGTTTTTGAAAGTCGTGTATCATACCCCTCTCCGTTTTTTAGGGCATTTTTAAATTCCTTTCGGTCGCTGTGATTTTCAAGCTGTGAATAATCATACATATTGTCAAAAACAACATTTCCCTCAAGGTCAAGTCGTGTATATCTTACTTCATAATTCAGGGACTCCTTCAGAATTTCAGTGATTTCTTCGTCAGTGTAGTCCTGCTTTGTAGCAATAGTAGCAAGCACCGTCAGCTCAGTTTCAGCTTCCTGTCTGTAAAATCTGTATCCAAAAACAGCTGCCGTAACACCAAAAAGCACAACTGCCAACATAACTGTCATAAAAATACTACGGAATATTTTTTTCTGCAAGAAAATCCCCCCTTAATCACAAAAAGGCGAGAAAAACCCGCCTTGATGTATCTGATGTTAAATTTTATAGCCTACGCCTCTTATGGTTTTAATCATATCAACACAGCCTGCGCCCTCAAGCTTTTGTCTTAAAGTCTTTACGTGCATATCAACTGTACGGGTTTCACCTTCGTAGTTAAATCCCCACACCTTTTCCATAAGCTTGTCACGGTTAATAGCAATACTCTTATGCTTCATAAGATATGCCAGAAGTTCAAATTCCTTATATGTAAGCGAAACCTCTGTGCCGTTATAGGTAACAATTCTCTTTGAAAGGTCAAGGTTAAGCCCGTCGATTTCAATAGCATCAGTTGACGGAAGCTGTTTGCTTGCACGTCTTAAAACTGCCTTTATTCTTGACAAAAGCTCCATAACCCCGAAAGGCTTTGAAATATAATCGTCAGCCCCTGCTTCAAGTCCTGTAACCTTGTCGATTTCCGAAGTTTTAGCTGTAAGCATAATAACAGGAATATCCGCATAAAGGGTATTTGATTTGAGCTTTTTAAGAATTGTAAGTCCGTCCTCGTCAGGAAGCATTATATCAAGAAGAATAATATCAGGCTTATTGGTTTTTAGTTCGCTATAAAAGGCTTTTGCGCATTCAAAAGCACTTACTTCATATCCACCTGACAAAAGCGCACAGGAAACAAGTTCTCTGATTCCGTCGTTATCTTCAACACAAAAAACCTTAGCCATAATAATACTCCTTATCAGAAATTCTTAGCCGGTAACTTATAAATCTGCTGATATTCTTCAACCATCTTTTCAAATTCTTCGCCAGATGCTTTAAGCTCGTGGATATAGTCGTGAACCTCAAAGTTTGCGTCAGCCATCTGGATAAGGCATACAGCGATATTTGAACAGTGGTCAGAAACTCTTTCAAAGTTTGTGATAAAGTCAGCAAATACAAATCCAAGCTCGATTGTACATTCGCCATCTCTGAGACGCTTAACGTGACGGCTCTTAAGTCTTGTTTTAAGTCCGTCAATAACCTCTTCAAGTGGCTCAACCTTATGTGCTTTTTCAAGGTCGTTGTTGATAAACGCTTCAACAGTAAGATTGAGTACGTCAGCAACAGCTCTTGACATAATGTCAAGCTCCTTCTTTGCATCTCCTGAGAACACAATACCCTTGTCGTTCATTTCCTTAGAAGCCTTAACAATGTTTGTTGCGTGGTCAGAAATTCTTTCAAAGTCGCCGATACAGTGGAGAAGTGTAGAAATATTCTTACCATCCTCAGCAGAAAGCTCGTTTGCAGAAATTTTAACAAGGTAAGTTCCCAGCTTATCCTCATAGTTGTCAATTCGTGATTCTGTTTCGTAAATATACTTGTCAAGCTCCTCGTTATAGCCATTTGTGATTTCAACAGCCCTGAGCATAGAATCACGGGTAATATCAGCCATATTGTCAGTAAGCTTTTTACACTGTTCAATAGCAAATGCAGGTGAATGAATAAATCTGTCATCAAGCACCTTGAATTCTTCGTCCTTTTCAATGTCTTCCTTAGAATCCTTGACAATAAAGCAAGCAAGTTTTTCAAGCTGTTTTGACAGCGGCATAAGCATCATAAGAGCGAGTACCTTGAATACGGTATGAACAACAGCGATTCCAAATGGGTCAGCTGCAGTTTCTATAAATTCAAAGCCGAATATAAGGTTTGCAAGGCTGTAAAGTGTAAGCAGAACAGCAGCACTGATTACGTTAAAGCTGAGGTGAATAACGGCAGCTCTCTTTGCATTTTTTCCTGCACCGATTGACGAAAGCATAGCTGATACACAAGTACCGATATTCTGTCCCATAACAATCGGAATAGCTGTTGCATATGTAACTGTACCCGTAAGGGTAAGTGCCTGAAGAATACCAACAGATGCAGATGAGGACTGAACAATAGCTGTGAAAACTGTTCCGACAATAAGACCAAGAACAGGATTTGAAAACAGAACAAGGATTTCCTTGAACTTTTCCGATTCGGTAAGTGGGTCAACAGCACTACTCATAGTTTCCATACCAAACATCAGAACAGCAAAGGCAATAAGAATAATAGCTACGTCCTTTTTCTTCTGGCTCTTTGAAAACATTACGATAGCGATACCGATAAATGCAAGCACCGGTGTAAAGTTTGCAGGCTTACAAATCTGAATGAAGAAACTGTCGCCTTCGATACCTGTAAGTGACAAAAGCCATGATGTAACAGATGTACCAAGGTTTGCACCCATGATTACACCGATTGACTGGCCGAGAGTCATAATTCCTGAGTTTACAAAACCTACAACCATAACAGTTGTTGCTGATGATGACTGAATAACAGCAGTTACAAGAAGTCCCAGCATAAAGCCCTTGAATGTGTTTGATGTCAAGCTCGCAAGAATTGTCTTGAGCTTGCTACCTGCCATTTTCTCAAGGGTTTCACCCATTACGTTCATACCATAAAGGAAGAACGCAAGTCCACCCAGCAGAGAGAACACGTTAAAAATTGTCATATTTTTTCTCCTAACCTGTAAATTACCAATCAGACCTGAATTCAGTCTGTAACATACTAAAATATCATACACAATAATTATAACTATAAAAAGTAAAATTCCAATACAATGTATGTAAAATCTAAGTAAATTTTTATTTTCGTGATTTTCTACATAAATTTACGCATTTATCACACTTTCGCTGACAGAATTTACAGCATTACGCTGATTTTACATAAAAAAGCTGTGTTTCCTTAAAAAAGCACTTGAAAATTGCTGTAAAGTATGTTAAAATAATATCAAGGTAAGTTGCGAGATTTTTCTTTCAGCAAACCGACATTTTAAAAAATAAGATTTACTGACACCAAAGGTATACCTGAGGCGAAAGTTTTTCAGAAAATATTCTTTTTAGAAAAACTATGTCTTTTTGGCTGTACTTTTGTGTGAAGTACAGCCTTTATTATTTTGAAAGGAAGCGTTTATGGACAGCAGGGTTGCACTTATCGGAATAGTAGTTTCCGAAATGGAGTCTGTGGGCAGACTCAACGAGCTTCTGCACGAAAATGCAGAATACATAATAGGCAGAATGGGTATTCCCTACGACAAGGCAGGAGTTTCAATCATCAGCGTTGCAATTGACGCACCTGTTGATGTGATAAACAGCCTTTCGGGAAAGCTGGGTGCTTTAAAGGGAGTTACTTCAAAGACGATTTATCAGAAGCTTCCATAAAAGGAGTTTTCAATGAAAGAGCTTAAAAACTTAATTTTAAAACTTGAAAAGGAAAAAATTCTCACAAAAGAGGAATTTGCTTTTCTGATTAAAAACCGTAACGAGGAAATTTCGCAGTTTCTTTTTGAGAGGGCAAGAAAAATCCGTGAGGCTCATTACGGAAAAGACGTTTATATCCGTGGGCTTATTGAGTTTACAAACTACTGTAAAAACGACTGC
This sequence comes from Oscillospiraceae bacterium, assembly GCA_017451665.1. Taxonomy (GTDB): domain Bacteria; phylum Bacillota; class Clostridia; order Oscillospirales; family Ruminococcaceae; genus JAAZZIT01. The sequence continues at coordinate 14,040 of JAFTNX010000201.1, forward strand.
CTTTATTGCGGGATAAGACGTTCAAACAAGACTTGTGAAAGATACCGGCTGACAAAGGAAGATATACTGCTTTGTTGCGAGGAAGGGTACGGTCTTGGATTTCGCACCTTTGTTTTGCAGGGTGGCGAGGACAACCATTACAGTGATGATTATATGTGCGAAATCATCAGTGAAATCAAGGGGAAATATCCCGACTGTGCAATCACCCTTTCAATCGGCGAAAAATCAAAGGAAAGCTATCAGAAACTCTTTGACGCAGGAGCAGACAGATATCTTCTCCGTCACGAAACAGCTGATTTTTCTCACTACTCAAAGCTACATCCTGAAAATCTCACTGCACAGAACAGACAGCGTTGCCTGTGGGATTTAAAGGAAATCGGCTATCAGGTGGGAACAGGCTTTATGGTAGGCTCACCTTTTCAGACGGAAGAAAATCTTGCTGATGATATGCTATTTATCCACAGGCTACAACCTCATATGGTGGGTATCGGGCCATTTATCCCACATCACGCAACGCCATTTAAGGACGAAAAAAGCGGCACACTTGAACTGACACTTTTTATGCTGGGACTACTGAGGCTTATGCTGCCGACAGCACTTTTACCGTCAACAACTGCTTTAGGAACAATTCACCCTGAGGGCAGAGAAAAAGGACTTCTGGCAGGTGCAAATGTAGTTATGCCAAACCTTTCCCCTGTAACTGTGAGAAAAAAATATCTTCTCTATGACAACAAAATCTGCACAGGCGACGAGTCAGCGCAGTGCCGTGTTTGTCTTGAAAAGAGAGTAGCGTCAACAGGATATAGTATAGTTGTCGCCAAAGGCGACCACATATCAATTGACAGTTGACAATTAACAATTAAGGTATCGGCTTCGCCGATGATATGAATAAGAAAGAGGTATGAATATGTATAACCCAAAATCACTTAAAGCTGAAGAATTTATCAACCACGAGGAAATTTTAGCGACACTTGAATACGCTGAACAGAACAAGAACAACCGTGAGCTTATTCTTGAAATCCTTGAAAAAGCAAGACCAAGAAAAACTGAACGTGGTATCGAATGTTCAGGTCTTTCACACAGAGAAGCAAGCATTCTTCTTGCTTGTGAGGACAAGGAGCTTATCGAAAAAATGTATGACCTTGCAAAGGAAATCAAGCAGGCATTCTACGGAAACAGAATTGTTATGTTTGCGCCACTTTATCTTTCAAACTACTGCGTAAATCAGTGTGTTTACTGCCCATATCACCACCAGAACAAGACTATCAAAAGAAAGAAGCTTACTCAGGAGGAAATCAAAGCAGAGGTTATCGCTTTGCAGGATATGGGACACAAGCGTCTTGCACTCGAAGCTGGTGAAGACCCTGTAAACAACCCTCTTGAATACATTCTCGAAAGCATCAAGACTATCTATTCAATCAAGCATAAGAACGGTGCTATCAGAAGAGTAAATGTAAATATTGCAGCTACTACTGTTGAAAATTACAGAAAGCTCAAAGAGGCTGGTATCGGTACATACATTCTTTTCCAGGAAACATACCACAAGGAAAGCTATGAAACACTTCACCCTGCCGGCCCTAAGCACAACTACGCATACCACACTGAGGCTATGGACAGAGCTATGGAAGGTGGAATTGACGACGTAGGTCTTGGGGTACTTTTCGGACTTGAGCTTTACAAATACGAATTTGCAGGACTTCTTATGCACGCAGAACACCTTGAAGCTGTTCACGGCGTAGGCCCTCACACAATCAGCGTTCCACGTTTAAAGAGAGCTGACGACATTGACCCGGACCAGTTTGACAATGGTATCGACGACGACACATTCGCAAAAATCGTTGCTTGTATCCGTATCGCTGTTCCATACACAGGAATGATTATTTCAACCCGTGAATCACAGGCTTGCAGAGATAAGGTGCTTGCACTTGGCGTTTCACAGATTTCTGGTGGTTCAAGAACTTCTGTTGGTGGTTACGCAGGCTATTCAGCTGACGAAAGACCACACGACACAGAACAGTTTGACGTTTCTGACCAGCGTTCACTTGACGAGGTTGTTCACTGGCTTATGGATTTGGGATACATTCCATCATTCTGTACTGCTTGTTATCGTGAAGGCAGAACAGGCGACAGATTTATGAGCCTTTGCAAGACAGGACAGATTCAGAACTGCTGTCACCCTAACGCACTTATGACCCTGAAGGAATACCTTGAGGACTACGCTTCACCTGAAACAAAGGCTATCGGCGAAGCTCTCATTACAGCACAGCTTGAAAAAATTCCAAACGAAAAAGCAAGAAAGCTTGCTAAGGAATATGTTGAAAACATTCACCTGGGCAAGCGTGATTTCAGATTTTAATTTTTGGAGAATACTATGAGTTTAAATGCAACTCCTTCGGGAGAAAGAACACATATAGGCATTTTCGGGCGTACCAACGCAGGAAAATCAAGCCTTATAAACGCTCTCACCTCACAGACTCTTGCAGTTGTTTCAAGTGTTGCAGGCACTACCACAGACCCTGTTTCAAAGGCTATGGAAATTCTGCCACTTGGCCCTGTACTTCTTACGGATACGGCAGGCCTTGACGACAAAAGCGAGCTTGGAGAAATGCGGGTTTCACAAAGCTTAAAGGTTCTTAATTCAACGGATATTGCCCTTGTGGTAATTGACGCACAGGTTGGAATTTCGCAGTCGGACAATGAGTTTATAGAAAAATTAAAAGGTCTTAAAACACCTTTCATTATTGTTATGAATAAGTCAGACAAGCTTGATGAAATTCCTTCAGACAGCGAAAACACCATATATGTCAGCGCAGAAAATGGCTACAACATAAACAAGCTCCGTGAAGCTATGGCAAAAATGGTGACAAATAAAGAGGAAATTCCCGTTGTCCGTGACCTTTTAAAGGAAGGCGACCTTGTTGTGCTTGTTATTCCGATTGACGAGTCAGCACCAAAGGGACGACTTATTCTCCCACAACAGCAGACAATCCGTGACATTTTAGAGGCAGGTGCTGTGGCTGTTTCCTGTCGTGACAGCGAGCTTGAAGCCACTTTAAAAAGCCTTTCAAAAAAGCCAGCTATGGTTATCACAGACAGTCAGGCATTCAAAAAAGTATCGGAAATCGTACCTGAGGACATTCAGCTGACGTCATTTTCAATTCTTATGGCAAGGCACAAGGGTGGACTTAAAAACGCAGTCAAGGGCGTTACTGCACTTGACAGCTTAAATGACGGTGACAAAATTCTCATTGCAGAGGGTTGCACCCACCACAGACAGTGCAATGACATAGGCACAGTCAAGCTTCCTAATATGATTTTAAAATACACAGGAAAAAAACTTGAATTTTCTCATTCAAGTGGAAAGGAATTTCCGGAGGATTTAAGCGAATACAAAATGGTTGTTCATTGTGGTGGTTGCACACTTAACGAGCGTGAAATGAAACATCGTAACAAAACAGCCCTTTCACAGAATATTCCGATAACAAACTACGGAATAACCATTGCCCAATGCACAGGCATTTTAAAAAGAAGTGTTATGCTTTTTCCTGATATATACAGCCTTCTGTAAAGAAAAATCCCACCTTTTATAAGGTGGGATTTTAATTTTATCTGATTTCAACTCCGTACTTGTTAAGCACAATATCCGAATCCTGCATTGACTTTTTGATTACGTTAAAGGCATTTTCAATCGCCTTAGGGTCACATGTAGAAACCATATTGTTTGCCTGTTCAAGAGTTTCCTTGCCGATTTCAGCCTGTGACTGATAGATACTGTCAAGACGCTGTTCAGCCTTGACGCCAATGTCAGCATAAGCCTCCTTGATATCCTTGACGGTTTTTGTTCTGATATCGTCGTAGTTTTCAAGAGCAATATCAATAATATCAGTCTGCTTTTTTCTCTTTAAAATTCTTGTAAAAGAGCTCATTGTTGTGGAGGGAAAGGTTTCGCTTGTGCCATAAAGCTTTACCCCCATAACCTTTCTTGTAACCTTGTTTTTAAGGTCGCTCATAACCTTGTCCACAGAGGTAGACTGTGACGCAGTTGACAAATCAGCAATACCAAGATTCTTTGAAAGCTGTTCGCTCATCTCATTTACAATCTCGTTGATACGGTCACGGTGAGTTTCAATACACTTTCTGTATGCCTCCCCTACCTTATCCATAAGATAGCTGTAAAAATACTTTTCAACATCCTCAGAAGAAATATCGCTTTCCACGTCACCTGTCGGTCTGCATTCAAGCACAGATTCTCTCAGTTTAGCAAAAAACTCATACATCCATCTTTCAGCTTCCTGCTGCATTTCAGTAATGCTAAGCTTTAAAATAGGCTTTTTTGCTTCAAGGGCAGCCGAAATAGTTTCGCACTGTTCTTCAAATTCTCTTGTAACATCCAAAAGCTTCTGATTATCAAGGGCTGTCATTTCCTCATACATTCTCACCTTTGCAGATGTTTCGTTAAGCATCTGTTCAAGCATAGAAATAACTCGTCTTGTTCTGATAACATCCTTCTGCATAATGATGTCACGTTTAAGTGAAACTTCAAAGTTCAAAAACTGATTTTCATAGAATTCTTCAAAGTCCTTCTTCGTTCTGAGTCTGCCGAGCTTTCTGTTGAATTCGTCCTGACCACTGATACCAAAAGTAACAGCGTTAGGCACAACAGCCTCGCTCTTTTCTGTAATTCTGTTCATAATCTTATCAACGTCATTCTTACAGGAAAGTGCGTCAATCATATTCACAAGAACGTACAGCATACCAAATCTCTGTGGCTGAACGTGGCTCATTAAAAACATCTGCTCAGATTCAGAAAACGGGAGCAAAGCGCTTGCAACATAGATAATTGCGTCAGCGTTTACAAGATACTCAGTAACCTGTCTGTCCAAATCATCAAGGTCAGAAAGTCCCGGTGTATCAACAATTCTCACCTCTTTTAAAAGCTCTGCGTTATCCCTGATATCAAGGTAGTCAACCTTATCAGGAAAAGCAGCCATAAGAGGCTCGATTTTTTCTCTTGTGATTTCAGTAATTGAAAGTGGAATTCTGTCGCCATTCAAAAGCACAGCCTCAACCGACGGAGTTTCCCCATAGGAAATTTCGTTGATTGTATAGGTTTCAGGTGCAACGTTAACAGGTGCAAGCTGTTTTCCTAAAAGTGCGTTAATGATTGTACTTTTTCCACGTTTAAAGTCACCAAGCACAACAAGTGTAAATGGTTCGTCGCATTTTTTATCAATAAGAGTCTGCCATTTTTTAAGTCCATCAACAAAATCGTCTCCAAAAACTGTAAGAACGTCTTTATTTTCGATAAGTTCTTTAAGTCTTCTTCTGACAAAAGTAATATCCTGCTGAGCGGACTTCAAAGTATTTACGTTATTTTCTGACATAAATATATTCATTCCTTTCGTCCGTCATTACAAAGTGGAATTTCCACTTATGATATTACTTCTGATATTACAATCCTGCATAGAAATGCAACCTGTTTCAGGCTTCTGCAAATCCTTACGCCAGATATAAAGACCTTCACTTCTGATAAATTCCTCAGCAGCTGCAATTCTTCTTTCAGCCTTTGAAAGCTCAGCTCTCGGTTTTAAAAGTCTTGACATAACAGTTCTGATTTCCATACTATAAGCAAGTGCTTTTTCAAGGTTAACGTCAGACTGTTCTCTGCCATAGAAATCCACAAAGCCTTTTTTAAGGATACCTGCAAAAATACTGCTGTACTTTTCAGGCTCATCGCAACAGATAATAGCTGCTCTGTCGGCTGTAATATCTGCAAAATCAATCCATTCAGAGAGGGCACAGATAACCTGATTTCCCACAGGCTGATTGTATGATTTTTCCACAGGAATAAATCTGTGTGGTGAATTTGAAATATACGCACAGCCGAAATTATAAACAGAATGGTTATTCTGAATTTTACCACATTCAAAGCCGATAAGGAGCTGTAACTCCTCTGTTGAAAGTGCGTCAATAAGCCCTGTCGTAAGGATAATACAAGGCTCGATAATATCGCTTGCGATAGAATAGATACTTTTCTTTTCTTTATCTTCTCTTACAAACACAATAGGAAGTGCAAGCTCAAGTCTGTCTGCACATTTTCTCACAATGTCATAAACCTCAGGGTATTTAAGCATACCTGCCTGATTACATTTTGAAAAAAGCATTTTAGCTTCCTGTGTGATGTCTGTTGTATTTATACTCTTGCTGAGTTTTCCCCAACCGGAGAGGCTCAGTATTTTTTGTCTGACAGCAAAATCCGAATCCAAAGCATAGTCAAGTGCCCCGCCCACAACGTGATTTGAGAAGGAACGGGTATAAGCATTCAGATAGGCTCTGAAACTTGTATCTATACTCATAAGCGGATTGGAATCTTCTGTAATCAGATTATCCAAAACAATTTCACTCATGAAACATTATCCTCCTGTAAATACTTGTGTACTATGCCTCTACTGTACCTGTCAATGCACGTCTTACCACATAAGCGTTCTGGAGAACAGCACTTGCTTCCTCTGCAATATTGTGGAGTCTGTCCATTTCCTTTTCAGAAAGCTCTTTCTTTTCAGCCTTGATATTGTTAAGGTTGTCAAGAGTCTTCTGTGTATCCTGAAGAATAATTTCTGTTTCGTTTTCAATCTTCTGCTTGAGTCCTTCAAATGAGTTGAATACCTGCTTACGGACTGTTTCAGCAAAGTCAGTTGTAATCTTCATTTCGTGGAGCTGTTTTCTTACCTGATTCTTAAAGTCGCCCTTGAACTTATCAATTCTTTCCTGAACAAGGAACTTGTCAACAGCAAACTTACCACCGAATGTTCCTGCGATACCTGCAAGTGCCATAAGGCAGAGTGTAACAGGTCCGCCTACTGCAATACCAAGCACCTGAGCAAGTGAAGTAGCTGTAAAGAACAACGCATAGAAGCCTGTAAATCCGGTAGCACCACCAAGGAGTGCGCCCTTGAGACCTGCTTCTCTGAATCCGATAAAGAGACCACCTGCACCAAAGCTTCCGATAGTTGAAGCGATAATCTTATCAACTGTACCACCGTTTCTTGAAGCCTTTTCTGATACAGAGAACATCTGCTGAATTTTAGCAATTGACTCAAAGAATTCGTCTTCAAATGACTGAAGTCTTTCAGCTTCGTTACTGAGGGCAACAGTAATTGAATTCTGAATCTGTTCACAGATAAGCTGTGCTCTTGCTTCGATTGACTTTCTGATATTTTCAGTAAGCTTCTGATGAACAGCCTGAAGTCTGTCCTTCTTCAAGTCTTCGCTGAACATAGGGAAGTTATCAATAACCTCCATAGCAGTTTCTTCAATCTTAACCCAATAATCGTCAAGAACAGGCTGCAAGTCGTCATAAACCTTGTTTGCAGCGTCGTTGATGTTAACGAATTCTGCTCTCTTTTTATTTCTGATTTCATCAATCTCAGCGATAGCCTTCTGATAGTTTTCCATAAACTCGTCGTTTTCCATCATAAGTGCATTTTCCTGCAAAACAACTGAGTTTAAGATTTCAGTACCACTGTTAGCAATCTTGGTTGAAAGAATCTGAAGTGTAATCGCACCTCTTTCCTTTGTAAGAAGAGTTTCAAGTGCCTCTTCAAATTCAGGGAAGTTTGATTCCTTAAGCATTTCCTCGTCACCGGTCATCTTAGCAGTAAGAGCCTTCTTTGCATAAATTCCGATAACCTTTGGAGTACCGATTTTTCTCTTATATACGGCAAATTCTCTTGAGTCTTCACCCATAACGAGCTTTGCCTTATCCATAACGTATCTGCTGATACGGTTTCTTACAGTTTCAACAATCTTTGTTTCGTCTTCCTTAGAGAATGTTCCGAAGCAGTTAACTGCAAAAATAATTCTTCCTACGTCGCTTGTAAGCATCTTCTTTTCGAGAAAATCCTTTTCAAACTGTGAGAAAGGTGAATTTGCACTGATAACAAAAACAGCAGCGTCGATTTCCGGAAGGATTGAAAGTGTAACGTTTGTCATCTGCTCATCGTCGTTAAGACCAGGAGTATCAATGATGTCAACGTTATTTCTACAAAAATCAGTAGCATAATGAACTGTTGCTTCCTTGACAGTTTCAGCCTTCATTTCCGACTCTTCTGTCAGCTTTGTAACATAGTTTTCAAGCTGGTCAATAGCAACATTTTCACTTGTTCCGTCCTTGTATTCAACCTCAACGTATGGTTCGTCGCTGTATGTAACTCTGTTAAGTGTAGCAGTAGCAGGAAGTACGTCGGCAGGAAGTACCTCTTCACCAAGCATAGCGTTGATAAGTGTACTCTTACCTCTCTTGAATTCGCCCACGATAGCAACTTCAAAATGCTCGTTTCCAACCTTGTCGATAGTATCCCTGATAGATGCAGCATTGTTTGAAAGTGAAACCTGTTCACTTAAATCAAGCAGCTTTTCAAGGCTTTCGGTAAGGGTTTTTACCGTTTCATTATAAGCGGAATAGCTTCCATATTCATATGGTTTACTCATTCTTCTTCAAGTCCTTTCAGCTATATACATTCTCTAAATCATATATTTAAGAGGAAACCCTCAAAAGGGCATACTTCCCCATTTAAAATATACTATAATTTATGTATAAATTATACACACTTTTTTACCAAAAGTCAATTAAATCCCAAAAAAACTCCCCTATTTTGAAATTTTTATCGTTTTAAACAAAAGTGATAATTGTGCATTGTGCATTGTGCATTGAGCCCGTCGGTTGACAAC
>JAFTNX010000202.1 GCA_017451665.1 Oscillospiraceae bacterium
GTATGCACATCCTGTCTTTCCTTTGTGTCAATGTTTATAGCTGGTGGCGCACAGACAATGATACCTATGGTAAGCGCTTTTACGGGGGCTGAGGACCATACAGCCACAAAACTTACAGTAAAACAGGCGTTTAAGCTGGTGCTTGGCTGTTGTGTTGTGATAACTGTGCTTTTTGAAATTTTCCCGACAGTTATACTATTATCCTACGGTATTAAAAGTGCAAAGGTATTAAAGGTGGGAATATCTGCTGTAAGACTTTTTTCACTTTCATTTGTGTTTATCGGCTTTAACTTTATGTTTATGTATTACTCACAAGCAAAGAAAATGCCTGCTTTTTCAATGACTATATGCGCCCTTGAAGGCTTTTTTGTAATAGTACCTCTGGGATTTCTGCTTTCTCTTGTGTTAAAGGCAGACGGAATATGGCTTTCTTATGTGATAAACGGAATAATAGTTTCAGCGTTTATAGTTCTGAATTCCAGACGTATTGTCAAAAAATCAGATGGCGAACTTTATTCGCTGTTTATGATAAAAAAAGCTGACGAGGATACTTTTGAAATGTCCGTTGATGTTTCAGAGGAAAAGGAAATTTCTCAGGCTGTTGATGAAATTTCACAAAAGATTTTAAAGACTGACCAGAAAACAAAAGAGCTTTTAGAAAATATGTTTAGTCTTTCACGGATTGCGTATTCAGATAAATCGGGACTCAAATCTGATGATACTGTTGATATAATCGTCAGAAAAAACAAGGTTTTCTTTAAGGATATGGGAACTGATTACAGACTTTTAAAGGACTGCGATTTGATGACAAAAATCAAAGACCACAATGACAGCTATGAACACACCCTTATGATTGGGATTAACTATTCTACCGTTACTTTGTAAAGGAGGAGTATCTTTTGAAAAACATAAACTCTGCACCACTTACAAAAACACAGCTTGGCATTTATATTGAGTGCCTTAATAACCCTGAGTCAACGCTTTATAACCTGCCTTTTATTGCAAAGCTCGGCGAGGGAATTGACACGGACAGACTGGAAACTGCCCTGATAAAACTGCTTGAAGCACACCCTTGCTTAAATACCGTGCTTTGTAATAGCGAAACAGGAGAGGTTATTCAGAAAATCGGCGAGAAAACCTGCGAGGTAAAGACTTTCAGAGTTTCCGACGAGGAATTTTCAGAATTGAGAAAAAATCTTGTCCGTCCTTTTGATTTGCAGGGCGGTAGTCTTACACGCTTTGAAATTTATATCACACCTTCCGGAAACTACTTTTTTGAGGATTTTCACCACATTATAATGGACGGTACTTCTCATCATATTCTTGCTAAGGATTTGAAAAAAGCATACGACGGCGAAGAACTTTTAAAAGAGGAATACACAGCTATCAACCTTGCCCTTGATGAGATTTCACAGACAAAAACTAAAGAATACACAAACGCCAAGGAGTTTTATAGAGGACTTCTTGAAGGGCGTGACGAGGTGGACTGCCTGCCTGTTAGGGATGTTTTTGAGGATACACCAAAGCAGGGCTGGATGACCTTTGATTTTAAACTTGACAAGGCTTTGTTCAAGGCTTTTCGTGATGAAGTGAAAGTCTCCACAACTGCGTTTTTTACAGCAGTAATGGGCTTTGTTATCGGAAAATACAACTACAAGGACGAAAGCGTAATTTCAACTATCTATAACGGCAGACGCACAGAAAAACAGCGTGATGTTATTTCTATGCTTGTTAAAACCCTGCCTTTTGTGGCTGATTTCAATAATAATCCTGCAATTAAGGATTATCTTAAAAAATCAGGGGATATGCTTTCTGAGTGCCGTGAAAACGACCTTTATTCCTTTGGGGAAATCGCAGGAGAATACGGCGTTACCTCTGATGTGAATTTTGCTTATCAGGGAAGATTGCACGAGTATGTTCTTATGGAAGACAGCGATATGCAGGTTGAGAGAATTTACGACGATATGCATATTGAAAACACACCTCTGATTTTTGAAGTTTCTGAACTTGACGGTGGGAAATACTCACTTTATATCGGTTACAGGGCTGATATGTTCAGCAGTGAGCTTGTTCTTAATATGGCAAGGGCATACGCTAAGGCTTGTGAGGAATTTTTAATAAGAGAATATGTTGACGAGGTTTCCTTGTGCAGTGAGGATTCAAAAAAGGAAATCGACGGCTTTAACGCTACCGAACACCCGATTTCAAATGACAAGACGGTGGTTGAGCAAATCAGAATGCAGGCAAAGCTTAACCCTGACAATACAGCCCTTGTGTATCTTGATAAGAAATTCACCTACAAGGAGCTTGACGAAATCACCGATACTCTTGCAAAAAATCTTGTAAAAAACGGTTTTAAGAAAAATAGCGTGGGTGGCGTGCTTATTCCGAGATGTGAATATATGGTTATCTGTGCGCTGGGAATTTTAAAGGCAGGTGGAGGCTATCTCCCTCTTGACCCGTCATACCCACCTGAAAGACTTAATCTTATGGTTAAGGATTCGGGCGCTGAAATTCTCATAACAACAGATGATTTAAACGGAATTATTGACGACAGCTTTGAAGGGAAAAGACTTTTTACAAGAGAAATTACCTCCCTTGAAAACTGTGATGTGGCTCTTCCTGAAATTGACTCGGAAAACCTGTTTGTAATGCTCTATACATCAGGCTCAACAGGACTTCCTAAGGGAGTTATGCTTGTCCACAGAAACATCACTACCCTTTGCGACTGGGCAAGAAGATACTACGAAATTGACCAGACAACAAGAAGCTCTGCTTATGCAAGCTACGGCTTTGACGCAAATATCTTTGACACCTATCCTGTGCTTTCAGCAGGTGGCACTCTTTATATAATTGACGAAAGTATCCGTCTTGACCTTATTGCACTTCAGAAATACTTTAACGAAAATAAAATTACCCACAGCCTTATTACCACTCAGGTAGGAAGACAGTTTGCACTTATGGAGGGTACTGAAACCTTAAAGCACCTTACTGTTGGTGGTGAAAAGCTTGTTCCTTTTGACCCGCCTCCTTATAATTTCTATAACGCTTATGGACCTACCGAGGCAACTGTACTTATCACTATTAAAAAGGTTGACAAGAAATACAAGGACGTGCCTATCGGACCTGCACTTGACAACGTGAAGCTTTATGTTGTTGACAAAAACGGGAAGCTTCTCCCTCCGGGTGCGTCAGGTGAATTGTGGGCGTCTGGAAATCAGGTTGCAAAGGGGTATCTTAACCGTCCTGAACAGACTGCAAAGGCGTTTACTTTAAATCCTTTCTGTAATGACAAGGGCTATGAACGTGTTTATCATACAGGGGACGTGGTGAGATTTATGTCTGACGGTATGATTCAGTTTATCGGCAGACGTGACGCACAGGTCAAGGTAAGAGGATTTAGAATTGAGCTTACTGAGGTTGAGGAAATTGTCAGAAAGTTTGAGGGCATAAAGGACGCAACAGTTGCAGCCTTTGACGACCCTGCCGGTGGAAAATACCTTGCTGCTTATGTTGTTTCTGACGTAAAAGTAGATATTGATAAATTAAACGAGTTTATTCTCTCTCAGAAGCCTCCGTATATGGTGCCTGCTGTTACTATGCAGATTGACGCTATTCCTATGAATCAGAATCAGAAAGTCAACAAGCGAGCTTTACCTGTGCCACAAAGGACTTTTGAAGATGTTGTAAAGCCTGAAAACGAAACCCAGCAGAAGATTTTTGATATTATTTCTGACGTAATCGGCACTGACAGCTTTGGAATTAACACAAATATCTATCTTGCAGGACTTACATCTGTTGGTGCTGTAAGACTTAACGTTTTGCTTTCAAAGGCGTTTGACAAAACGGTGCAGACCTCTGACATAAAGGAAAACGACACAGTTTTAAAGCTGGAAAAATTCTTTATGAAGTCCCACAATGAAGAGGTTTTTGAAATCAGACCTGACTACCCTCTTACAAAAAATCAGGAAGGTATTTTTGTTGAATCCCTTGCACACCCTGACAGCACTATTTATAACATTCCTGTGCTTCTTGAAATTTCACACAACATTGACCTTAATAAACTCAAAAAGGCTGTGTGTGAAACTGTAAATGCACACTCTTATATAAAAACCACTCTGTTTATGAATGACGAGGGGGATATAAGACAACAGAGAAATGATTATGATTTTAGTGAAAATGATGTTGAAACTATAAACACTACTAATATTGAAAATCAAAAGCCACAGCTTGTTAAGCCTTTTAAGCTGATGGGCGACAGACTTTTCAGAATAAAAATTATAAATTCAGATAAAAAATATCTCTTTGTGGAAATGCACCACATAATCTGCGACGGTACTTCTATGGCGATTTTCCTTGAGGATATTTCTAAGGCTTATGGTGGAGAAATTCTCGAAAACGAAAGCTTTTCAGCCTTTGAAATTGCTTTGAAGGAAGAAAAACAGCGTAAGGAAAAGCTGTTTGAAGACGCTAAAAAGTATTATTCAGATTTGTTTGAGGGTTGCGACGGGGAATGTCTGCCTAAGGGTGATTTAAAGGAAACAGAAACCCCTCAGTCTGACAGTATGACAGTTTTCGGCGAATACGCAAGCGCTGATGATGTCAGCTATTACTGTAATCTCAATAAGCTGAGTATGAACGGCTTTTTTACAGCTGTTTTCGGACTTGTGCTTTCAAAATTCACACGAAAGGAACGCTCTGTTTTTGCAACTATCTACAACGGCAGAAACGATTCACGCACATCACGCACAGTTTCAATGCTTGTAAAGACATTCCCTGTTTTGTGCGACGTTTCAAAGGAAAAGGGCGACACTTGTGTAAAGGATTATGTTTTTGACATCTCAAATCAGCTTGTTGAAAGTATGTCAAAGGACATTTATTCATTCAGTGAAATAAGCAGAGCTTTTTCAATAAATGCTGACGTTATGTTTGCATATCAAGGAGAAGATTTTGTTTTTGACTCCCTTTGTGGCGAAAAAGCAACGCTCATTGATTTAAGACTTGACGAAATAAAAGCACCTCTTAACCTTAACGTTTTTATCGAAAAGGGAAAAATCAAATACTTCTGTGAATACAGAAAGGATAAATTCAGCAAAAACTTTATGGAAAGCTTTCTTGACGCTTATGATATGGCTGTTTGTGA
>JAFTNX010000203.1 GCA_017451665.1 Oscillospiraceae bacterium
AGAAATGGCTCTGATTTGTGAAAACGACCAGATAGACCAGATTATTTTTGACCACGAGCTTACTGCAACTCAGATAAGAAACATTGAAGATGTTACAAAAGTCCACACCATAGACAGAACCATGCTTATTCTTGACATTTTTGCAGGGCGTGCTACTACCCGTGAAGGACGTTTACAGGTTGAACTTGCACAGAACAAGTACAGACTTCCACGACTTGCAGGAATGGGCATAAAGCTGTCACGATTAGGTGGTGGTATCGGTACAAGAGGACCTGGTGAAACAAAGCTTGAAACGGACAAGCGTCACATCAGAACAAGAATTTCAGCTTTAAGTGAGGAACTTAAGGAAATTGAAAAACGCCGTGAATTCCAGCGTGCAAGAAGAAAAAAAGACGGCGTTTTGGTATGTGCGATTGTGGGGTACACAAATGTTGGAAAGTCTACCCTTTTAAACACTATGACACAGGCAGGAGTTTTGGCAGAAAACAAGCTTTTTGCGACACTTGAAACTACTTCAAGAGCAATTGAGCTTCCCGATGGAAGAAGTGTTATGCTTGTTGACACGGTAGGACTTATAAGACGACTTCCCCACCATCTTGTTGAGGCTTTTAAGTCTACTCTTGAAGAGGCTGCAAACGCTGACGTGATTTTACACATCTGCGACGCTTCAAATGACAACTGTCAGGAGCAGGCTAAGGTTACTATGGAACTTTTAAAAGAGCTTGGTTGCGAGGATATTCCTGTTGTGACAGCGCTTAACAAGTGCGACCTTGTGCCTTACATCGATGATATGGATTTTTCAGGGGAAAATTCTGTTGTTAAGATTTCTGCTAAAAACGGCGAAGGTCTTGACAGACTGCTCGAAGCTATTACTGAGGCTTTGCCAAAATCGGCTGTGAGAATGAAAATTCTTCTTCCTTTTGACAAGGCAGGATTACTCAGCAAGATAAGAATTGACGGAAAGGTTTTCACCGAAGAATACACTGCTGACGGAATTGAATGTGATGTTTTAGTTGACATCAAGATTTTATCGCAGGTTGAGATTTACAAGGTATAGGTGGGGTTTACTATGGACAACAGACTTTACATCATAGAAGGGCTTCCCTGTTCCGGAAAAAGCACTACATCAGCTTTTGTGTCTGAATTTTTAAAAAGCAAGGGCAAAGTAGAATTTGTTGACGAAGGCAGTGGAAACCACCCTGCTGATTATGAATTTCACAGTTTTATTGATTTTTTAAATCTTAAAGACTTTTCTGATGATGAACAAAAGAAAATCACTGCTGTTTCAGAAAAAACTAAAAATGGCTACATTGTACCTCTTGCAGAATTTGGCGGAGAGCTTTTTGACAAGCTTATCAGATTTAAAATCTATGATTTTCTTGATTGGGACAAGGAAAATCCTGTTATCCTTGAAAAATGGCGTAGCTTTGTAGACAATTCAAAAGATGATACCATTTATGTTTTTAACTGCGTATTTTTACAAAACCCAATGTGTGAAACTATGATGAGATTTGGTTTTAACAAAGACAAATCCTATGAGTTCATAAAAGAAATATCAGATATTATAAAGCCATTAAATCCTGCAATTATATATCTTAAAAATGATGATATTTCTTCATCAATAAAAAAAGCCTCACTTGAACGTGAAGGCTGGCTTGAAGCTGTTATTGATTATCACACAAACGGAAGTTACGGAAAAAGAATAAATGCTCAGGGTTTTGAAGGATATATCAGTTGTCTTGAAGAACGCCAGAAGCGTGAGCTAAGTATTTTATCAAGGCTTGACATTGATGCTCTTGTTTTAGAAAACTCTCATAGATGCTGGGAAAAAGCTTACAGAACAATCAAAGAATTTATAGGTTGAATACACAAATTATAATAATTATTAAAGGCGTATGCGAAAAAATTGCATACGCCTTTGTTTTTTATTTAGAATACTTTTCTATTCCCGTAAGATACAAAAATCTCGAAATCAAAGCTGATACAGCAAACAAAACTACTGAGCCTGCTGCGAGAATAAACTTTGTATAAGAAGGAAAATCGCCTTTTAAAAGCTTTGTGAGTGTTTTATCAACAAAATCAGTCACTCCGTCAGGATTCTGAAGGAAAATAAGAATTGCAACTATTGCAATAAACATATACATTACAATCTTGATAATTCCACCTGTCTTTTCGCCAAAACGTACTGAAAAAGGAAAATCTATTGCTATACACACAAGCTGAATAAAAAACATAGCTACAAACAGCTTTAGCAACGCTGGTATATCAAATTCTCCTACACAGTCACCAACAAATCTGAGAATATAGCTGAAAAGAATACAGAATGAAAAGTACAAAGCGCTATGAAATGCCATAAAAATGTATTTTGAGAATACAAAGCCTGCAATACCTTGTGGTGTAGAAGCTGTAAAATAGCCCCATTTCTTTGTTCTGTCACCTGCCGAAAACCATTCAATTGTTATCCACGATGCAATAAAACCAAGTACAATCATTGCGTATCTCAGAATTGTCCCTTCATAGACAAAAATCATAAAGTTTTTTTCGGGCACTGATTCCTCATCAATGAACACCAGAAATAGCGGGAGAAAAACTGCACAGAAAGCTATAACGACAGTAAGAACAAGTCGGAATTTATTCTGAACAAGTTCTTTATAAAGAAAGCCACTCATCAGTCCTCTCTCCTCTCGTAATTCTTTTTAGTGATTAAAAAGCTTACAAAAAGTATCACAAGCATAAGCACAAAAGCGATTGCACCCACATAAGCAGGAATTGTAATAAACTCTACATACTTATTGAGAATTGTCGGAGAATCAGATGTTTCAATTTCTGCAAATACCTTTTCAATTTTAGTGCTTAATTCTGACGCACTCGAAAATGCAAATTCCAGAACAAGCACTAAAGCTACAATCACGACACCTGCAATTACACTGAGTTTTTTAAAGGATTTAAGGTCTGTTGCACGAACAAGAATTGACTGACGGATAATATCGTAAATTAAAAAGAAATCCACAGCGCAAATATACAGATAAACAGGTGCAAAGCTATAATCGCTCTTTCCAAGAAGAAAAACAGGCACAGACATCACAGCAACAAGTATTCCACCAACAGCTATAACAATAGCTTTTGTTATGTATTTCGCCATTGCTCTGTCCTTTGAAGTAAGAGGCAGTATAAGAGAATATCTATGCCAGCCACATGCCATATCAGATTTTAAAACTATATCATCACTTGTCAATGCACCTGCAACCACCAGCGAAAGCATATATGTCATAACAAGCGAAAAACCATATACATTCTGATTACTATCAATCTCCAATGTAATAAGAACATAAGATGCAAGGAGCATAAAAGCTGTCATACCTATAATCATAAGAAGAGTTGCAAAGTAAGACTTCTTTAAAATTTTCAGTTCTCTGAAAACCATAGATTTAATCATTACGCCCACTCCTTCTTATCACGATTTACATAATAAAGCATAATTTCTTCAAGTGTTGTAGGGTCAAGTATCATTCCACTATACTTATATGAAGCCTCTTCACGGTTAGAAACCATAACCTCTGCACCGAAAGAATTTACTCTTGCACTGACAATATCAGCAGGGTCGATTTCTGAAAGCTGTTCTTCACGGTAAAGTTCCATATTCTGTGCCTTAACAAAGCTACCTCTTCCAGTATAGGACTCAATAAATCCGTCACGTTCAAGTTCTTCGTATGCACGCTTGGTTGTCATAAAACTGATTCTTAACTGAGTAGCGAGAATTCGCATTGACGGAAGGGCGTCCCCTTCTTTCAGCTTACCCTCAAGAATCATTGTTTTTATCTGGTTTACAATCTGAAGATAGATTGGTTCACCAGACGCATTGCTGATATTGATATTCATAAGGTGTGCACTCCTTTTGAGATTTTATGCTTATGAGCATTTCAAACTACTCAAAAGCTAAAATTGTATAACCTCGATGTATACAATTGCAACACCAAAGCTATACAATGTCAAGGGGGTAAATAAAAAATTTTTTATTTTGTAAAAATACACAAAAAAAGCACGGTTCATCAAAGAATGATACCGTACTTTTAAATAATCCGTATAATTAATTATTGCTCTTGATATACTCATCGATTGATTTTGCAGCAGTTTTTCCTGCACCCATAGCGAGAATAACAGTAGCAGCACCTGTTACAGCGTCACCACCTGCATAAACTCCGTCCTTAGTGGTTTTCATAGCTTCGTTAACAACGAGGCAACCACGATTATTTGTTTCAAGTCCTGTTGTGGTACGCTTGATAAGTGGGTTAGGGCTTGTGCCGATTGCCATAATAACAGTGTCAACTTCAAGCTCATATTCCGAGCCTTTAATTTCAACCGGTGAACGTCTGCCTGATGCGTCAGGTTCGCCAAGCTCCATTTTAACGCATTCAACAGCTCTTACATTACCCTCATCGTCGCCAAGAATTTTTTCGGGATTATTGAGAATAAGAAACTCAATTCCCTCCTCCATAGCATGGTGAACCTCTTCCTTTCTTGCAGGAAGCTCGTCAAGTGAACGTCTATAAACGATATAAACCTTATCAGCACCAAGTCGCATAGCACTTCTTGCAGCGTCCATAGCAACGTTACCGCCACCAACAACAGCAACCTTATTTGACTTCTTAACAGGTGTATCATAGTCTTCAAGGTAAGCCTTCATAAGATTTATACGGGTAAGGTATTCGTTTGCAGAATATACGCCTACAAGACCTTCCCCCTCAATTCCCATAAAGCGTGGAAGTCCGGCACCTGAGCCGATAAAAATAGCCTCATAGCCTTCATCAAGAAGCTCGTCAACAGACATAACCTTTCCGATAACCATATTTGTCATAACCTTAACGCCCATAGCCTTAAGGTTTTCAATTTCGCTCTGGACAATTGCCTTTGGAAGTCGGAACTCAGGAATACCATACATCAGAACACCACCTGCTGTATGGAATGCCTCATAAATTGTAACGTCATAGCCAAGCTTTGCAAGGTCGCCAGCGCAGGTAAGACCAGCAGGGCCAGAGCCTACAATTGCAACCTTATGGCCGTTATTATCTGGTTTTTCGGCAGAAACTCCACCGTTTTTCATAACATAATCAGCACAGAAGCGTTCAAGTCTGCCGATTGCAACAGGTTCGCCCTTAATTCCTCTTACGCATTTGCTTTCGCACTGTCTTTCTTGTGGGCATACTCTACCTGAAATTGCAGGAAGGCTGTTTGTAGAAGTGATAATTCTATAAGCCTCTTCAAATTCGCCCATTGAAACCTTTTCAATAAATTCAGGTATTCTTACGCTTACAGGGCAACCACTCACGCAAGGTTTATTCTTACAGTTAAGGCATCTTTTTGCTTCAGCAACAGCCTCATCAGCTGTATATCCAAGACAAACCTCCTCAAAGTTTCTTGCTCTGACCTTTGGGTCCTGCTCTGTTACAGGGATTTTAGTAAGACGCATATCAGCCATTTCTTACACCTCCTGTAAGTCTGCAAATATGGTTTTTCTCGTGGTTTTTATATGTATTATTTCTTCTCATAAGCTCGTCAAAGTCAACCTCGTGTCCGTCAAAGTCAGGTCCGTCAACGCAAGCATACTTTGTAACGCCACCAACTGTAACTCTACAACCACCACACATACCTGTTCCGTCAACCATAATAGGGTTAAGTGAAACGATTGTCTTTATTCCATAAGGTTTTGTAACTTCACAAACAAACTTCATCATAGGAACCGGCCCGATAGCAACAACTGCGTCGTAGTTATTCCCCTTATCGATAAGGTCTTTAAGCACATTTGTAACAAAGCCCTTTGTTCCATAGCTACCGTCATCGGTTGTAACATAAAGGTTAGTTGAAACCTTTTTCATTTCATCTTCCAGAATAACAATATCCTTATTTCTGAAGCCTGCGATAACATCAACTTCACAGCCCATATTAAAAAGTGCCTTAGCCTGTGGATAAGCGATTGCACAGCCTACTCCACCACCAACAACAGCAACCTTCTTTACATTTTCATCAAAGTGTGTAGGAACACCAAGTGGGCCAACAAAATCAAGGATACTATCCCCTTCATCAAGCTTTGCAAGTCTTCCTGTTGAAAGTCCAATTGTCTGGAAAATTATAGTAACTGTTCCTTTTTCTCTATCATAATCAGCAATTGTCAGAGGAATTCTTTCTCCCTTTTCGTCCACTCTGAAAATAATAAACTGTCCTGCAAGTGCTTTTTTTGCGATATGTGGAGCATAAACCTCCATAAGCACTACCTGTTCATTAAGCATTTTCTTTCTCATTATTTTATACACTTAACAAACCCCCTTTTTTCCTCATAACATTATACTACAATACTCTCAATAATTCATGCAAAAAGCCATAAGTTCACAAAAATGTGACTATTTAAACAAAATAAAAGCCCCTATCGTAAAGATAGAGGCTCATATGTACTAAACAAAAGTATTAGTATGCAACACCCTGCCACTTCATAGCTTCTGCAACCTTGAGGAAGCCTGCAATGTTAGCACCTGCAATGAGGTCGCCTTCCACACCGTATTCCTTAGCTGCGTCGTATGAGTTCTTGTAGATGTTCTTCATAATCTGCTGGAGCTTAGCGTCAACTTCTTCTTCAGTCCAGCTGTATCTCATTGAGTTCTGTGACATTTCAAGACCTGAAACAGCAACACCACCAGCATTAACTGCCTTAGAAGGAGCGATAACTACGCCGTTAGCCTTGAGGTATTCAGTAGCTTCAAATGTTGTAGGCATATTAGCAACTTCAACATAGTACTTAACGCCATTAGCAACAATCTTCTTAGCGTCGTCAATACCAACTTCGTTCTGTGTAGCACATGGCATAATAACGTCAACCTTAACGCCCCATGGTCTTTCACCTGGGAAGAATGGTACGCCAAACTTGTCAGCGTAATCCTGAACCTTATCTCTGCATGATGCTCTCATTTCGAGGAGGTAGTTAATCTTTTCTTCTGTGTTGATACCTTCTTCGTCGTAGATATATCCGTCAGGACCTGAAAGTGTTACAACCTTACCACCAAGTTCGTTAACCTTCTTAACAGTACCCCAAGCAACGTTACCGAAGCCTGAAACTGCAAAAGTCTTACCCTTAACGCTTTCGCCGAATGTGTTGAGCATTTCAACTGTATAGTAAACAGCACCATAACCAGTAGCTTCTGGTCTGATAAGTGAACCACCTGATGTGAGGTGCTTACCTGTGAGAACTCCTGTGAATTCGTTTCTGAGTCTCTTATACTGACCGAACATATATCCGATTTCTCTTGCACCTGTACCGATATCACCAGCAGGACCGTCAGTATCAGCGCCGATGTGCTTAGCAAGCTCTGTCATAAAGCTCTGGCAGAATCTCATAACTTCCCCGTCGCTCTTACCCGTAGGGTCGAAGTCAGAACCACCCTTACCGCCGCCCATAGGGATACCTGTAAGGCTGTTCTTGAATGTCTGTTCAAAGCCGAGGAACTTGATTACTGAGAAGTTTACTGTTGGGTGAAGTCTGATACCACCCTTGTATGGACCGATTGCAGAGTTGAACTGTACTCTGTAACCACGGTTAACCTGTACCTTACCATTGTCGTCAACCCATGATACTCTGAAAGCAATCTGTCTTTCAGGTTCAACCATTCTGTCAACAACGCCAGCAGCTACAAGGTCAGGTCTCTTTTCGATAACTGGTTCGATGCTTTCGAGAACTTCCTTAACTGCCTGTAAAAATTCCTTTTCTCCAGCGTTTCTAAGGCAAACCTTATCATAAACGCTCTGAAGGTATTCGTTCTTAAACTCCATAGTTTATAACCTCACTTTTAATATAAAATTTTACTTTTACATTATAATACTTTTCAGCGTAAAAGTCAATAAAATGCAAGAAAAAATTTTAAAATTTCATTTTTCTACTATTTGCACAAATGAAACCTACAATTTTTCCTTCAAAAGTGCAAGTTCCACATCAGAATTTGCATTTTTGTTTTTAAAAATATTCTTGTAGTTATAAAATGCAACACCATCGGTATTATCACAGTTCAAAACATTCTGAAGCTGTTTTGAAATTATTCCTGTATTCTGTGAAAATTCACCTTCCTCAAAAATTTTATAATAAGCAAGTCCCACAATCAGCTTTACATCTTTGCAGGTCATATCATTCCACTCCTGCAAAACTTCATCAAATGGCTGGATTTCATTTTCAAAGCCGTAGTATATCTGTGGCACGATATAGTCACAGTAGCCCGTCTGCCCTGCCCATTTTTTAACGTCAGCAAAAAGCTGTGTATAGTTATTCCGGATATTCCCCTGTGGAGAGATGCCAAACAAAACTTGTGGGTTTTCAGCTTTTACTGAATTATACATCTGTGAAACCAGCGAATTTATATTTTCAAGTCGAAAATCAGAAATACTGACAGCTGTTGACTGTGAAAATGCCGATTTATCGAAGTTTTCACTGATTGTGGGGTAAAAATAGTCGTCGATATGTATTCCGTCAACGTTATAGTTTCTGACGATTTCAGACACCCCGTCGCATATTAGATTTCGCACTTCTTCGTATGCAGGGTTGAGCCAGAGTTGCTCGGAATTATTGACTTTCACAAGGTATTTTCCGAAATAAGCGTCATCAGAATACCACTTTTTAATTAGAAATTCGTCAGAATAGTTTTTGATGTATTTTTCTTTTTCGCACCTTAGTGGGTTTACCCATGCGTGGATTGAAAGCCCGTAGCTATGGGCGATTTCCACCATAATTTCAAGTGCATCAAAATTACAATAGCGAGTCTGTGGATAGGTCTGTGAGGTATAAAATGCGTCGCCAAAAGGTCTGACGTGGACATAAACGGTATTACAACCGAGTTTTTTCACATTTTCAAAAGCTTTTATAATCTCGTTTTTAAAGTGGGATTTTGTTTTTCCGTTCAGCATATCTGCAAGGTCGATATATGAAAACCACACAGCCTTAACGTCGGTATAATTCAGCGGGAAATATGAGTTTTGTGATTTAAAACTCAGGTTATCAAGGGTAAAATCAGTATCCTGTTTTATCTGCGAGGTTGATGTTGTGGTGGTTTCTTCTAAGGGTTTGTCCTTTGTATCTGGCATCTGGCAGGCTGAAAATAGTATCAATACAGAAAGAAAAATTCCAAGTAATTTTTTCAAATTATCAC